>NZ_FRCS01000030.1 GCF_900143005.1 Cryptosporangium aurantiacum | reverse complement strand
ACGAGATGAGCCGCAGCATCAGCGAAGCCTCCACCGGCGCCACCAGCATCGCCCACAACATCGCCGGCGTCGCCGCAGCAGCCCAAACCACCACCACGACCGTGCTGGACACCCAGCGCTCCGCAGAGGAGCTCGCACGCATGTCCGCCGACCTGCAAGCGATAGTCACCCGCTTCCGGATCTGAAAGCACACGGCGTGGTGCGGTGGGACCCCGAGGATCCCACCGCACCACGCGGTAACGATCAGCCGCGGAACGCCGCGGCGGCGTCGACGGTTTCGTACGGGCCCGCCTTGGTTCCGGAGTAGGTGGTGACGAAGTACTTCGAGTTACAGATCGTGGCCTTGATCGTCGGAACAGGGAACTGCGTGACGTCGCAGGAGAAGGTCTCCCCGTTGCCCATCGGAAGGGGCAGGTTCTTGGCCTTCTTGATGGCCGCGGTGACGGTCTCCGGCGTGACGTCGCCGCTGGTCGCGCTGTCGGCGTTCAGAGCGCGGACGAAGCCGAGCATCGATTGGTAACCGAGAGGCGTGATGCCGCCGGTTTCCTCCACGTCCGGGGCATACTGCTGCATGATGGCGCGGTAGAGCTGGGCTTCCTCGTGGTCGCCCACCGGGTCACCCGACATGAACAACACGGTCTTGTCGATTCCGGCCTCACCGACGGCGTCGACCACGGGCTGCGCGACACACGCGTTGTTGACCATCTTCGGCTGGGTCGCACCCAGGGTGGTCATCGCGCTGAACACAGCCTGGCACCCGGCCGCATCGGCGGCGATCACCAGGGCGTCGGGTTTCGACTGCGTCGCCGCGGTGACCTGAGGACCGGCGTCGGCCGTCCCGTGCGGCACCGGAACGAAGTCGAGCGTGACGCCCTGCCCCTTGAACAGGGGCTTCCCGATGCTGTTGAGCGTAGCGACGAGCTGGGGATTCTCGGTGCCCAGCATGGTGACGCGCTTCCAGCCCTTCTGCTTGGCGTAGACGGCTTGGCTCGCGAGCAGGCCAAGGAACCCCGACGAGAAGAAGGTGGCACCCGGGTAGGCGAACTCGGTGGGCGCCGACGGCGAGGCACTGATCCAGGGGATCTTCGCGCCCTGAATGACCGGGACGATCTGGTCGGCCGTGGCGGGCTGTCCCACCACCACCGCGGCCACTCGTGCCTGGACGAACTTGTTCGCGCACGCCGCTGCCGACGCGCCGTCGCCCTTGTCGCCGCACCTCACGATTTCGATCTTGTGGCCGCCGAGACCACCGAGATATTCGTTCGCGTAGTCGGCCGCCGCCCGCGCCCCGTCCCCGATCTCGGGGCTGTCGACCGCCGTGCCGCCCTCGATGTTGAACAGCCCGATCTTCACCGGCGCCCCGGTGGCCGGCTTCTTGTCCCCCAGAACGGACAGGTCCACCGCCTTCGACGTGCTCGACGAGGAGCCGTCCGAATCATTGTTCCCACTGCAGCCGGCCAATAAGGCTGCTCCGAGCCCGAGGACTGCAACTGCGGCAACGGCGGCTCGCCGTTGTCTCAACCTTTGTCTGCGTACCACTGAGGCTCCTTTGCCATCCAGGGACACCCGCTAGGCCGAGAGAATAGGATACTTAATCGCTGGTGTCGAGATGAACATCACAAGCCTTAGGCTGCGACTTCTACCGACCACCCGCGTGCACAAGCGTGAGCCCGCGGCCTATTCGGGCAGAATTGGTGCACTTATCTCCCACCGTCCACTGATATGTCTTCCGACCGTGGCGTCCGACGGGATGCGGGCTCTGGCGGGGTTCCCAAGCGGACGACTAGCGTCTCGGCCGTGGACGGGTCACGACGACTTCCCCCAGGCCGAGAAGCTCTGCGACTCAGCCTCAGGCCGACCGTCCTCGGCGACCTCCCCGCGGTAACGAGGATGGAGTCCATGCCGGACACCTCCAACTGGTTGGGCGGCACCGGGACGGATTGGCACACTCGCGCGCTCGCTGACCCGGATCAGGGCCACTTCGTGGGCCTTGTGGACGACGAAATCGTCGGCTTCGCCACACTCGCCGGTCTTGAGGGCTCAGGACCGATCGAACTACGGCGGATGGTGGTACGACCCGATCGCCGCGGCATGGGGCACGGGCGCGCCCTGCTCGAAGCGGCGGTAGCGAGCATTCGTGAGGTGACACCGACGCGACGGATCTGGCTCGACGTCAAACGGACGAACACCCGAGCCCGCGCCCTGTACGAGTCGGCAGGCTTCGTTCCTGCTGCAGGTGTCCCGCCCTTCGCCGATGCAGACTCGGTCGCCGAACTCGATCTCGTCGTGATGGTCAACGGTCCCGACGCCGATCCTCGAGGAGGACCCACGGGTCCCACCTCTCGCAAGCTCGACGCCTGACGACTCTGCTTCCGGAGGATCGTCCGGTCTCGCTCTCGTGACCGGCCACGGCCTGCTCAGATGGAGGCGAGTGCGCCGCCGTCCGCGGCGATGCCCTCGCCGGTGATGTACACGGCGTCGTCGGAAGCGAGGAACAACACAACCCCTGCCATCTCCGCCGGGGTGGCGATCCGGCGCAGACCCGAGGCGTCCTGCGCGGCTCGCGCGGTCGCCGCCGGGTCTCCCCCGGTGGCCTGCCGCAACAGTCGGGTGTCGACCGTGCCCGGGGCAAGCACGTTGATCCGGATTCCGGTCCGGTCCTCGCCCTGGACGATGGCGGCGCTGCGGGTCATCGCGAGGATCGCGCCCTTGGTGGCGCCGTAGACAGGGCTGAGTGCGCGGGCGGCGTAGGCGTGGAACGACGAGGTGTTCACGATGACGCCCGGGGCGCCTTGCTGGCGGCGGAACTGGCGAAGCTCGGCGCGCATCGCGTTGAACACCCCGCGCAGGTTGATGTCGATCAGTTCGTCGAACTCCGCGTCGGTCGTGTCCTGGACGGGTTTGCGGGCGCCCAGGACTCCCGCGTTGTTGAAGGCGATGTCGAGCCGGCCGTGCCGGGCGACGGCGGTGTCGACGAGGCGCTGCACCTGGTCGGGAAACCGGACGTCGGCCGGTACGAAGGTGGCGCTGCCCCCGGTGCCTCGGATCGCGGCCTGCACCTGACGGCCGAGCGCGGCACGTCGTCCGCAGAAAATCACGTGTGCACCTTCGCGAGCGAACGCCTCGGCGGTTGCCCGGCCGATGCCGGACGTGGCACCGGTGATGACGACGACTTTCCCCTCGAAGCGGCGATGACCGGCCGGGGTCGCGGCGGCGGTAGAGCCGGAAACCGCTGCGGTCAACGCGGTACCGCCAGCACCGGCAACGACGGTCCGGAGAACGTCGCGCCGACTGACACCAGTGACATGTTCCTGCACGGGATCCTCCCCCGATGATCAGGCGGGGCTCGCCGCCGTCGTTGTGGGCAGGGCGATCTGACCGGTGACGAAGCGGCTCCAGAGCCCGAAGCGCAGTGGAGTCCCCGGCTTCGCGGTGCTCTCGACGTAGCTGCGACCCCCGTACGACGCACCGAATGTCACCTGGAACCGGATCGTCGCCGCACGCTCGGCCGGCGGCAGCGGCGAGGGCAGCAACTCGTCGGACCCCCACCGATAGTGGTGACGGTAGGAGCCAGTGACCGGCTCGAACGTGTTGCGGAGCGCGATCCTGGCCGACGGCACCGTGATGAGGACGCCCCGCGAACCGTCGTCATAGCGGGTGTTGAAGACCGCGACCGCGACGGAGCGATCGGGGTAGGTCGCGGTTCCGTCACCAACCTGCGACCCGTCCGGACAGGCAACGGCTCCGCGCGCCAGAAACGCTTCCACCTCGCAGGTGGGGAACGCGGCGGGATGGAACCGGACGGACTTGTCGAACAAGAACACGAACTGCGTGGCCGCGGCCGGTTTGCCGCCTTCCGCGGCGCGGCTGGTGCGGTCAAAGCTGATGCGGACGCCGTGCCGCGTGGCGCCATCCGGCCGGACCGCCACGTCCAGTGCGTCGACGTTCGTCGGACCGGGCACGGTGGGCTCGACCGGTGGCGGCGGCCCACCGGGGGTCGGCACCGGCGGCGGCGTTCCGGTACTAGCCGCCCCGGCCGCGGCCGGGGCGGCTAGTAGCGCGGTCAACGTAGCGCTGAGAACTGTCAGAGTGGCACGCACGGTGGCCTCCTCGGATCTGATCGGTCTGGCAGGGATGTTTCGCCACGCCCGCCGGAGCAACCAGACCGCTCTCCACCCTGGGGTAGGCAGCCCCTGGTTAGCTCGCGGCCGTTCGGATCACGATCGAGGAGCAGGACCGTCGCGCCGAGCACGGCGCCTACCTGTGCTCACGGCGCGCGGCTGCGCCCGCAGCGGGCTCACCGCACGGTGGCGACGCCGGCCTGACCCGGCGGCTTCAGGATGTGGTGAGCCGCTCGTCGAGGTTGTCGCCGACCTCGTAGAGCTCGACGTCGAGGCGCCGGATCTTCCACGCCCCGTCCTGGCGGACGAGTTGGGCGTCGTACCGCCCCGCGCCGCCGACCTGCGGGGCGACGCCCCTTGCCGCGTCCCAGACGATCCCGGTGAGGTAGCACCGTAAACGCGCGGTGTCGCCGGTGACGTCCACGACGTGATTCGAGGTCGTGTGTCGCATCGAGCCGGGGGTCATCTCGTGAACCGCTTTGCAGAAGGTCCGCAGGCCCTGGTGGCCCTCGAAGGTCCCCATCGGCTCGCAGTACCAGACGGCGTCCTCGGTGAACACCGCGACCAGATCGTCGGCATCGCCGCGGTCCAGCGCGTCGCAGTACCTACTGTGCGTCTCGACCACGTCAAATTTGTCACTCATCGGAACCGCTCCGTCCCACTGGAAACAACCTGTCGGCTCAAACCCGTCGTGCGCAACCTAGGCCGACCGCGAGCGCGAGCACCAGGGATTGAGGGGACTCTTTCATTCTCAAGCCACAACCATCGCTGCAACGATCAGCGCTAAGCGCGCAGGACGCAGGCATAGGCCGCAGAAGAGAGACCTCAACTACTCCCCCGTCGGCGACGCGACGTCGAAGATCGGAACGAGTTCCTCGAAGCCCTGTGCGATGAGGCGCGGAAACTCGGCCGGATCGTCGTCGGGTTGCCAGACGTAGAACGCGGAGAGCATCACCGCCTCGGCGGATCGAGCCAGCAGCTCGGCCCGTAGCGCGTCGCCCGGCAACTGGCGGCGGGCCCAGTCGGCGAGCGCCGCACCGACGTGGCTCTGCGCGACCCGGTGGTACTGCTCGAGTTCCGGCGACTCTCCGACCAGCCGACGGCGGACCGCGAGCACGTCCTCATGCCCGCCCGCGAACACCGTGCAGATCGATCGGAGCGCCGGCCAGAGTGGCCGGGCGCCCTCGGCTTCGCGCAGCAGCGTCGCCAGCCACTCGTGGTCCTCCGCGGGGGCGTCGAACAGCGCTGCAGCCTTCGTCGGGAACATATTGAAGAACGTTCGCCGCGAGAGTCCGGCCGTTGCTGCGATCTCGTCCACGGTGACCGCCGCGAAGCCGCGGTCGCCCACCAGCCGGATGGCCGCTCTCTGGGTCGCGCGCCAGTTCTGCCGCCGCCGACGTGTGCGTCCGTCCGTCGGTGCGAGCTCCTGGTCGACCACTCGTCCAATCTAGGACAGCGCTTGAAGTTGCACTGAGTGCATATAGTCTGGCGGTCGGACGCCGGTTACCGGCGCCGCACAAACGCACGAGGAGAACTCGAAGATGGCAGGACGAGTACAGGGCAAGGTCGCCTTCGTCACCGGGGCGGCGCGCGGACAGGGCCGCAGTCACGCCCTTCGCCTGGCCGCGGAAGGCGCGGACATCATCGCCATCGATATCTGCGAGGACATCGAGACGAACCACTATCCGCTGGCCACCACGGCAGACCTGGAGGAGACCGCCCGGCTGGTCGAGAAACTCGACCGCCGTGTGGTCATCGTCAAGGCTGACGTACGCGAACGGTCCCAGGTCTTCGACGCCGTCCGCCGCGGCGTCGCCGAGCTCGGGCGCCTCGACATCGTCGTCGCCAACGCCGGCATCTGCCCGCTGGGCGGCGACGTTCCGCCGCAGGGATTCCTCGACGCGGTCAGCGTCGATCTGATCGGCGTCATCAACGCGGTCGAGGCGGCCTTTCCGCACCTGACCGCAGGGGCGTCGATCATCTGCACAGGCTCCGTCGCGGGTCTCGCGCCAGGTGGGACCGACAACCCCGAGAACGGTCCCGGCGGCGCCGGTTACTCGCACGCGAAGCGTGGGGTCGCTCGCTTCGTGCACGACGCGGCCCTGCAGTTCGCGCCGCACTCGATCCGCGTCAACGCGGTCCATCCCACGAACGTGGACACCGACATGCTGCAGAGCGCGCCGATGTACAAGATCTTCCGCCCCGACCTGGAGAACCCCACCCGGGAGGACGCCGAGCTGGCGTTTCCTGCGATGCAGCCGATGCCGATTCCCTACGTCGAACCCGGCGACATCAGCAACGCAGTGCTCTTCCTGGCCTCCGACGAGTCACGGTACGTCACCGGACTCCAGCTGAAGGTCGACGCCGGCGCGCTGCTCGCCGGGACCAACTCCGGCGCCCCGGCCTGATCCGGGACAAGCTCCGCCGCCGCTTGGTCGAGGGGCGGCGGGGCTCCCGTCACATGCTCTCGATGAGGCGGTCCACCCGCTCGTCGTAGGCCTGGAATGGGTCCTTGCACAGCACGGTGCGCTGCGCCTGGTCGTTGAGCTTGAGGTGGACCCAGTCGACGGTGAAGTCGCGGCGCTTCTCCTGAGCACGCCGGATGAACTCGCCGCGCAACCGCGCCCGGGTGGTCTGCGGCGGCCTATCCTTCGCCTCGAAAATCCTCAGATCACTGGTGACACGATCGACCTGCTTGCGCTTCTCCAGCAGCGTGTGCAGACCGCGGCCACGCCGGATGTCGTGATAGGCCAGGTCGAGCTGGGCGATCCGCGGGTGCGACAGCGCTAGGCCGTGCTTGGCCCGGTAGCGCTCGATCAGCGTGTACTTCGACACCCAATCGATCTCCCGGGACAACGAGCCGGGATCGCCGCTCTCGATCGCGCTGAGCACGCGGCCCCAGAGTTCGATGACCCGCTTGGCGGCCTGGTCGCCTCCCTTGTGCTCGACGAATTCGGTCGCCCTGGCGAGGTACTCGTGCTGGATGTCGAGCGCGCTGAGCTCCCGGCCGTCGGACAGCCGGACCTTGCGTCGTCCGGTGATGTCGTGGCTGATCTCGCGAATAGCCCGGATCGGGTTCTCCAGCGTGAGGTCCTTCATCGTGATCCCGGCCTCGATCATCCGCAGCACGAGGTCCGCGCTGCCGACCTTGAGCAGCGTGGTGACCTCGTTCATGTTCGAGTCGCCGACGATCACGTGCAGACGCCGGAAGCGTTCGGCGTCGGCGTGCGGCTCGTCGCGGGTGTTGATGATCGGCCGGCTGCGCGTGGTGGCACTCGAGACACCTTCCCAGATGTGCTCGGCGCGCTGCGACAGGCAGAACACGGCCCCGCGCGGCGTCTGCAGTACCTTCCCGGCGCCGCAGATCAGCTGACGGGTCACCAAGAAGGGAACCATCACCTCGGCGAGCCGCCCGAACTCCCCGCGCCGCAACACCGAGTAGTTCTCGTGGCAGCCGTAGGAGTT
Source organism: Cryptosporangium aurantiacum (assembly GCF_900143005.1). Classification (NCBI taxonomy): domain Bacteria; kingdom Bacillati; phylum Actinomycetota; class Actinomycetes; order Cryptosporangiales; family Cryptosporangiaceae; genus Cryptosporangium; species Cryptosporangium aurantiacum. The sequence goes on along the minus strand of NZ_FRCS01000030.1, from coordinate 50,070 downwards.
GCCCGCCGAATCGGTGTTGTTCTTGAACAGGAAGATGTCACCCGCAATGCCCTCGTCGCGCAGGCGCTTCTCGGCGTCGACGGCCAGGCCTTCGAGGATGCGCTCGCCCGCACGGTCGTGGGTGACGAGGTCGACGAGGGAGTCGCACTCGGGTGTCGCGTACTCGGGGTGTGAGCCGACGTCGAGGTAGAGACGGGATCCGTTGCGGAGGAAGACGTTGCTGCTGCGTCCCCAGGACACCACCCGGCGGAACAGGTACCGCGCGACCTCGTCCGGCGAGAGACGCCGCTGGCCCCGGTAGGTGCACGTGACTCCGTACTCGGTCTCGAGACCGAGAATGCGCCGCTCCATGCCGGGCTCCCTTCTGTCGGGATTGCCACCCGTAGCCAATTGTACCGGGGAGCAGGTTTGCCACCCGGTAGCGCTTTCGGCGTAGGGTGCGCGCTGACCTCACTGACTCAAGGGAGATTCATGTTCGAGAACCAGGTCGCCCTCGTCACCGGTGCTGCCAGCGGGATCGGCAAGGCGTTGTCGGAGCGGCTGGCTACCCGCGGTGCGCGGGTAGCAGTCGTGGATCTGCGTCTGGATGCCGCGCAGGCGGTTGCCGAGGCGATCGGCGGGGGCGCGCGGGGCTACGCGTGTGACGTCGCGGACCACGCGCGAATGCAGGACCTCGCCGCCGAGGTACGGGCCGACCTCGGCGTTCCCACGCTCGTTTTCGCCAACGCCGGCGTCGCGACCGGCGGGACGATCGTGGACACCGACCCCAAAGAGTTCCAATGGATGTTCGACGTGAACGTGGGCGGGGTGTTCAACACGATCCAGGCCTTCGTACCGGGTCAGGTGACCGCGGCGGAGGCCGGCGGGCGCGCCCACTTCGTGATCACCGGGTCGGAGAACTCGGTGGGCGTCCCTCCGACGGGGCCGACGAGCATCTACACCGCCACCAAGCACGCGCTGCTGGGCCTGGCCGACACGTTGCGTCGTGACGTCAAGCAGAGTGGTGTGGGAGTGACGCTGTTCTGCCCCAGCGTCGTGAACACCCGACTCTGGGACTCGGCCAGTAACCGCCAGGACGTCTACGGCGGGAGCGCCCAGCTGCCGGCGGAGGTCGGGAAGCAGATCGCGCAGGCGATGGAGCTGGCCGGGCTCCCGCCCGAGCTGACCGCGCAGCTGACGCTGGAGGGCGTCGAGCGTGGGGACTTCCTCGTGATCACCGACGCGCGCATCCGCGCGTTCGCCGAGCCGCGTCTCGACGAGATCCGTGCCGCGCTGGACCTGGTCGACGAACGTCTGGCCGAGCTCGGAGTCACCACCCCGCCGATCATCGGCGCGTAGCGGGCCCAGCGAGGCCCCAGACGCGATCTGCCTATTTGGCACTGACTGACAGCTTCGGTGATGATCGCAGAATCGTCGAAGCTGGAAGAGGGTTCAGATGACAGAGGCGTCCAAGCCAGCCGGCCTCCGGGAGCGTCAGCGACAAGCGATCCGGGCGGACACCCGGACCGCCGCGCTCGAGCTGTTCGAGAAACGCGGCTTCGACGACGTCTCGGTCGCGGAGATCGCGGCGGAAGCCGGCATCTCGGAACGGACGTTCTTCCGCCACTTCCCGACTAAGGAGGACGTCGTCCTCACGCTCCTCGAGAGCTACGGGCCCGACATCCTGTCCCGCCTGGAGACCGAGTCGCTCGACAAACCGTGGCTCGAGGTCCTCGGTGACACCTACATCGGCATGGCCGGCGTCGAGGTCACGATGGAGGGCGAGTTCGCCACCGAACTCGACCGCGCGATCGTGCAGGTCTTCCGGCTCGCACAGCGGTCGACCCGGCTCCAGGCGGGCATCGACGCGCGCATGCGGGTGTGGCAGGACGACATCGCTCAGATCGTCGCCCGCCGGCTCGGGGTGGACATCGACGCCGATCCCCGTCCGCGCATCTGGGGGGCGGTCACGATCGCGGTAGTGACGACGAACTCCGCTCGCCGTGCCGCGCTGCACGGCTCCGTGATCGGCGCGCCGGCCGAGGGCTGGCAGGCGCTCACCGATCTGTTGCAGCCACCGCCATAAGCACATCTCTGTCGAGCGACGCGAGGGGTGCCCCATTCGGGGCGCCCCTCGCCGCGTTACACAGGCTTAACTCCAGCGTGCTTGTGCCAGTCTGACAGTTAAAGCTAAAAAGTCAGCACCTGCCTTTGTGGCAGTGGCTGTCACAAAGGAGTGCCGCCGTTTCGTCCGGAAGACGGAGGACTCCGATGTGTCAGCAGGTGGACGCGTGAATCGCACCGCGACCGTCAGGGGCGAGCGATTCGGGTTCGGCTCCCTCGCCGAGATCCTCGCGAAGGCCAACGAGCCCAAGTCCGGGGACGTGCTCGCCGGTGTCGCCGCGCGGAGCGAGGCCGAGCGGATGGCCGCCAAATTCGCCCTCGCCGACCTGCGTCTCGCCGAGATCGTCGACGAACCGCTGGTCGACGACGAGGTGACCGCCGCGATTCTGTCGGGCCTGGACCGGGATCGGTTCGACTCCGCTCTGGGCAGCCTGACCGTCGGGGAGTTCCGCGAGTTCGTGCTGGCGCCGGGCTTCGCGGCCCACTGGCCCGGCCTGCGTGACCTCGTCATCCCGGAGATCGCCGCGGCGACGGCGAAGCTGATGAGCAACCTCGACCTCATCCGGGCGACCGCCCCGCTGCGCGTCGAGACCACCTGCCGCACCACGGTCGGCCAGCCCGGCGTCCTCGCGGCGCGCCTGCAGCCCAACCATCCGACCGACGACCTGGCCGGCATCGCGTACTCGATCCTCGACGGCCTCGCTTACGGGTGTGGTGATGCGCTGATCGGCGTCAATCCCGCGATCGAGTCGGTCGACACGGTGGCCGCGATCCTGGGAATGCTCGAGGCGGTCGTCGACGAACTCGCCGTTCCGACCCAGGCGTGCGTGCTGGCTCACGTCACCACCCAGCTGGCGGCCCTCGAGCGCGGAGCCACCGTCGACCTGCTGTTCCAGTCGGTGGCCGGAACCGAGACCGCGAACCGCGCGTTCGGCATCGACCTGGCGCTGCTCGGAGAGGCCGCCGAGGCGGTGCGCTCACAACACGCGTCGAACCCCGCACGGTACGCGGGCCGGCAGGCCATGTACTTCGAGACCGGTCAGGGCTCGGCGCTGTCGTCCGACGCCCACCACGGCATCGACCAGCTGACCTGCGAGGCGCGCGCCCAGGCCGTCGCCCGCCTGTTCGACCCGTTCCTGGTCAACTCGGTGGTCGGGTTCATCGGGCCGGAGTACCTCGCCGATTCCGACCAGATCACCCGGGCCGGACTGGAGGACCACTTCGTCGGCAAGCTCATGGGGCTCCCGATGGGCTGCGACGTCTGTTTCACCAACCACGTCGAGGCCGACCACAACAGCAACGACAACCTGCTCGTGCTGCTCGGGGCGGCCGGGGCCAACTTCGTGATGGGCGTCCCGGCCGGCGATGACATCATGCTCGGCTACCAATCGACCAGCTATCACGACGTCGCGACGGCGCGGACGATCCTCGGCCGGTCGGCCGCTCCCGAGTTCGACGCCTGGCACCGGCGGATGTCCGGCGCGCGCGGCCGGGACCTGCCGGCCGACCTGCCGGCCGACCTGGGCGGCCGGCTCACCATTCTGGCGGGTGCCTGATGGCTCCCGTCCCGGCCGAGCGAGAGACGGCCCCGCCGGCGGTGCCCGCCGCACCCGCACCCGCCACACCGGACAGCGCGCGGCTCGCGTCGCTCCGGCAGCACGCGCGCACGGCGACGCCGGCCCGGCTCTTCCTCGGCGGACCCGGAACGTCCTATCCCACCGACGCCCTGCTCCGGCTCCGGCTCGATCACGCGCTGGCCAAGGACGCCTTGCGTGCCGAGGTCGGACCGGAACACCCGGCGCTGCGTGGCATCGCAGCGGCCCACGGTCTGATCACGGTCTCGAGCCGCGCCACCTCGCACCGCGAATACCTGCTCCGCCCCGACCTGGGACGCCGCCTCGACGACGCCGGGGCGGCCACCGTCGCCCGCGACGCCGGCCAGGACACGGACCTGCAACTGATCCTCGGCGATGGTTTGTCCCCGGAGGCCCTGACCGAGCACGGCCCGGCCGTCTTCGCCGGTCTGCACGCGGCGGCCACCGCACGGGGCTGGTCGCTCGGCACACCGATCTACGTGCACCGGGCACGAGTGGGCGTCCTGAACGACATCGGAGAGCTCACCGGCTGCCGGGTCGCGGTCCTGCTCATCGGCGAGCGCCCAGGGCTTCAGACCCCGCGCAGTCTCTCCGCGTACATGGGCTTCCGGCCCCGCCACCGGCATACCAACGCAGAACGCAACCTGATCTGCAACATCCAGCCCGACGGGGTCCGCGTCGACGCCGCCGTCGCCCGCATCGCCGGCCTGCTCGACGACCTGGTCGCCGCCGGCTCCAGCGGAGTGGCGATCAAGGAAAGCGTCACTCCCCCGGCACTGTCGGCTCCCTGAATCACCTCTCCCCGCCCGAAAAGAAAAGAGCATCGATGACCGACGCTTCCGGCAAGCGGCAGATTCATTTCAGTTTGCTGTCGATGCCGACGCTCGCCCACAACGACTACGGCATCTGGCGTCACCCGGAGAGCCAGAAACTCCGGTTCGACGACCCGGCGTTCTGGGCCGAAATCGCTCGGCTCTGCGAAGAATCAAAAATGGACGCACTGTTCCTGGCCGACGGGCTGGGCATCACCGACTCCTTCGGCGGCTCGTTCGACGTCTCGCTGCGCGAGGGAATGCACGTCCCGGTGATCGACCCGGGCCTGGTTGCCGCGTCCGTGGCGAGCGTGACCGCGCACCTCGGGCTGGCGGTGACCGCGGCCAGCACGTTCGACCCGCCGTTCTCCCACGCCCGCCGGATGGCCACCCTGGACCACCTCACCAAGGGTCGCGCCGGATGGAACGTCGTGACCGGCTTCATCAAGAACGCCGAGGACAACTACGGCGTGCCGCCCGCCTCGTCGAGCGCGGAGCGCTACGACACCACCGAAGAGTTCATGGACGTCGCCTACAAGCTGTGGGAAGGCTCGTGGGAGGACGACGCCGTCGTCGCCGACCGGGAGTCCGGGGTCTACATCGACCCGGACAAGGTCCACCGGATCGACCACGTGGGCGAGCACTACCGCTCCTCCGGCCCCGCGCTGTGGCACCCCAGCCCGCAACGCACCCCGGTCATCTTCCAGGCGGGCATGTCCGAGCGCGGCCGTCTCTTCGCGGCCAAGCACGCCGAGGTCGTCTTCACGGCCAGCGGCTCGGAACCGGACACCTACAAAGCGCTCATCGCCGACCTGCGCGCCAAGGCCGCGTCGTTCGGCCGCCGACGCGAGGACATGAAGCTGCTCAGCGTCGCCGCGATCGTCACCGGCGAGGACGACGAAGCCGCCCGGGCCAAGCTGGCCACCTACGAGAAGTGGACGCGTCCCGAGGGCTACCTCGCGCACGTCAACGCGCTCAACGGCTTCAACCCGCTGGTCCACGACCGCAGCGAGACGCTGATCGACGCGCTGCGCACCGACGGATTCAAGCGCGACGACTTCTCGGCCTACATCCCGAGCCCGGACATCACCGTCGGCGACTACATGGACATCTTCAAGGCCGTCGGCAACATGCCGGGCACGTTCGTCGGCAGTCCGGTCAAGGTCGCCGACCAGCTCGAGGAATACCTGGCCGAATACGACCTCGACGGTTTCCTGCTGCGTTCTTTCCTGTACCCGAACAGCCTCCGCGATTTCCGCGACTACATCGTTCCCGAATTGCAGCGACGCGGCGTCTACCGCACCGAGTACGAGGGCACCACGCTCCGCGAAAACGTGTTCGGCGTCGGACAGAAGCGCATTTCCGAGCGGCACCACGCATCCTCCTTCCGCCTCGCTCCGATTTCCGCCTGAACCCCCGAGGAACCCCATGAGAACTTCGCTCAAGATCGGCACGGTCGCCGCGATGGCGGCCCTGCTCGCGGCGTGCACCGCGCCGCCGTCGTCCGACTCGAACTCCGCCGACTCGCCCTCGGCCGCGGCAGCCGACGTCACCACCTGGGACCCGGCGGCCTGGGACACCGCCAAGGTCTGCGGTGACAAGCCGATCAAGATCGGCGTCGAGGACGGCCAAAACAACACGTGGCGCACGACCGCGCTCGAAGTCCTGAAGACGCAGATCGCCAAGTGCCCGAACATCGATCCGAACGTCGTTTACGCCTCGGCGAACGGCAACCCGCAGCAGGTCGCGACCGACATCAACAGCATGGTGTCCAAAGGCGTCAACGTCCTGATCGTCCTGCCGGACTTCGGCGACTCCGAGCTGCCCGCCCTGCGTGCGGCCACCAAGGCCGGCGTCACCGTCATTCCGTACTACGGCTCGATCGGCGGCACGCCCGGCACGGACTACACGGCGAGCGTCTACCTGAACACGTACGGCATCGGCGAGAAGATCGCCGAGTGGTTCGACAAGAACGTGGACAGCGGCAACGTGGCGGTCGTCGGTGACGTCCCGACCTCGACCTCGGCCAAGGACCTGTACGACGGCGTCAAGGCCGGACTGAAGGACAGCACGAAGCTCAAGCTGGTCGGGGATTCGTTCCTGGTGGGCAACTACGACCCGCAGACGATCGCGAAGGTGACCACCGGCGCGATCCAGAAGTACGGCAACATCACTGCGATCGCGACCGCCGGGTGCGGCTCGCTCTACGTCAAGCCGTTCCAGGACGCGGGGGTCAAGGAACCCGCCGTGGGTTGCTCCGCCGGGATCAACCAGACGTACTGCGACTACAACAAGATGCCCGCCGCGCAGCAGTACCCGTTCGCGACCTGGGAGTCCACGACGCAGGTCATCGGCGCCGCGCTGCGCCGGGGGCTGGCCTCCTACAACAAGATCAGCTGGGACGAGCCCACCGCGATCGTGCCGCCGCAGGCCGTCGACACGGTCGGGGGCCAGCCGGCGCTGAAGTGTGACCCGTCGCTGCCGGCCGACGCCGACCTCACCAGCGGTCTGACCTCCGCTCAGCTCACCCAAGCCCTGAAGTGACCCGGGAGGGCGTGGATCAATGACCGAGACGACACAGCAACGGGTCAGCGCTGACCGCACGACGACCACCGCGCGCCTGCGGCTGGAGGGCGTGAGCAAGGCCTTCGGGGCGGTGCAGGCGCTTTCTGAGGTGACCCTGGAGGTGCCGGCCGGCCAGATCCACGGCCTCATCGGCGAGAACGGGGCCGGGAAATCGACCCTGATGGCCATCGCGTCGGGCGCGCTCGTGCCCGACGCCGGTCAGGCCGTCGTCGACGGGCACGACGTGCGCGGCGACGCCACCGCCGCGCGGGCGGCCGGCCTCGCCATCGTGCGCCAGCACCCGGCCCTGCTCGGCGAACTCACCGTCGCCGACAACATCCTGCTCGCGGTGCCGGCGGGCATGCGCCCGCCGGTCAAGGACGTGGTCGCCTGGGCACGTACCTGCCTCGACGCCTGGGACGACCGCCCGGACATCGACCCGCGCATGCGGGCCGACCACCTCAACCCCGAGCAGCAGTTCATCGTCGAACTCGCTCGCGCGCTCTGCCAGAGCCCCGCGGTGCTCCTCCTCGACGAACCGTCCGAGCACCTCAAGGCCGCGGACGTCGAACGGCTCTTCCGGGTCGTGCGGGAGCTGGCGGCCACCGGTTCCGCCGTCGTGTACATCTCCCACCGCGTCAAAGAGGTCCGGGAGATCTCCGATCGCGTCACGGTGCTGCGCAACGGGGTGAACCGCGGGACCCGCGAAACCGCGGATCTCGACGAGGCGCAGATCATCGAGCTGATCATCGGCCGGTCGCTGGACGCCCAGTACCCGGTCAAGGAGGCGGTGACGGAGCGCTTCCGGGGCGAACCGGCGGTGTTGGAGGCCTACGGACTGCAGGGCGACGGTTTCCGCGGCGCCGATCTCGTCATCGATTCCGGCGAGGTCGTCGGCCTCGCCGGGATCGACGGCAACGGTCAGGCGCAGTTCGCCCGGGCGATCGCCGGCCTGCAGAAGTACACCGGCCAGTTGAAGCTCGGCGGCTATCCGGCGCGGATCTCCAACCCGGTCGCCGGTGTGAAGGCCGGAGTCGCCTACGTCCCCGCCGATCGTCACCGCGAGGGCGTCTTCCCCGATCTGTCCGTCCGCGAGAACGCGATGATCCGGGGTATCCGGTCGGTGGCCCGGTTCGGCTTCGTCTCACCGCGCCTCGAACGACGAGACGGCGCGGAGATCCTCCGGCGGTACTCGGTGAAGACGGCCTCCCCGGACGCCCCGATCGGTTCGCTCTCCGGCGGGAACCAGCAGAAGGTCGTCATGGGCGGAGCGCTAGCCGGTTCCCCGCGTCTCCTCGTTCTCGACCAGCCCACCCAGGGGGTCGACGTCGGGGCGAAGACTGAGATCTACACGCACATCCGCGACGTCGCAGCGACCGGTGCGGGCGTGCTGATGCTCTCGTCGGACAACGGCGAGCTCGCCGGGGTCTGCGACCGGGTGGTCGTCATGTCCCGTGGGCAGATCGTCGCCGAGCTCGCCGGCAACGATCTGTCCGAGGCAGCCATCACGAACGCGGTACTCCGCGCGTCGTCGACGCACGACCACCGGGCCGTCGCCCCGTCCCGGTGGAAATCGCTGCTCGGCCACGACGTCGTGCCGGTGCCCGTGCTGCTCGTGCTGACCCTCCTGCTGGCGATCGCAGCCCAGATCAGCGACGACACCTACCTCACCACCCGCAACATCAGCCTCGTCCTGGGCCTCGGCGCCATCCTCGCGGTGGCGGCCTCCGCGCAGGCGTTGGTCCTGATGCAGGGCGGCTTCGATCTGTCCATCGGACCGCTGATGTCCATCGTCCCGGTGATCGCGTCCTACTACCTGATCGGCGCGGGCGCCGGCTACGACGTCCAGGGCTGGCTCTTCGTCGTGCTCGCCGCGGTGCTCGTCGGGGTGAGCAACTGGGGGCTCGGCGCCCTCCTCAAGATCCCCCCGATGATGGCCAGCTTCGGCATGTGGACGGTGCTCGCCGCGGTCGCGCTGATACTGCGTCCCCAGGCCGGAGGGCTGATCGCCCCGTCCCTCCTCAACCAGATCACTCGATCGTTCGGCCCGATTCCGCTCGCCCTCATCGTGGCCGTGGTCGTCGCGGCCGCGCTCGAACTCTGGCGGACACACACGGTGTCCGGCAAGGCCGTACAAGCGGTCGGAAGCTCCCGCGACGCCTCCCACGCGATGGGAATCAGCGCCACTAGGGTGGCTTTCATCGCTTACGTCGGCTCTGCTGCGCTGGCCGCCCTCGCCGGTGTTCTGTTGATCGGCCAGACCGGTACCGGCGATCCGACCGCCGGTGAGAGCTATGTGCTCACCAGCGTCGCCGCCGCGGTGGTCGGCGGGGTCGCTCTCACCGGCGGCCGGGGCAGCTTCTGGGGCGTGCTGTGCGCGGCCGTCCTCCTCGTCCAGATCCAGACGGCGACGCCGTACCTCGGTCTGAGCGCGGGTTGGCAGCAGATCCTCGTGGCCCTCGTGACCATCGTCGCGGTCTGCATCTACTCCCTCGCCCGGCGCAGGCCGGCCCGGTAGACCGCCGATCGGTCGGAAGAGATGTGTTCTCCATGAGTGTCAAATCCCTCGCCCGCTGGGCGGCCGGTTCGCCCTACAAGTGGGTCTGGATCGCGGTCGCCGCGCTCTACCTCGTGATGCTCGCCGCGACACCCAACGCGGCGACCGGGCGCTCGCTGGCCAACATGATGCCCGAGTTCGGGCTGCTGGCGGTCGCCACGCTGGGGCAGGCGGTGGTCGTCATGCAGCGCGGCTTCGACTTCTCCCTGGTCGGGATCATCGCGCTGACCGGGATGATCGTCGCGAAGCTCACCGACAGCGGCGTCGCCCCGCTCTCGGCCGTCACGATCGCGCTGGTCGTGGGCGTGCTGGCCGGGGCAGGCAACGGGTTACTGGTGTCCCGGCTGGCGCTCAGCCCGCTGGTGGCCACGCTGGCCTCCAACGGTCTGTTCCTCGGCCTGGCCTACCTGGTCAGCAACGGGCAGCAGATCCTGGTCCCGGACAGCCTCACCCACTTCGCCACGAGCCGGGTGGCCGGCATCGCCACCAGTTTCTGGATCGCCGCCGGCGTCGTGATCGTGCTGCTGGTGCTGGTCCGGCTGACGACCTTCGGACGACGTTTCGTCGCCACCGGATCCAGCCCCGACGCAGCCAGAGCCGCCGGCCTGCCGGTGATCCGTTCTCTCGTCGGCGCCTACGGCATCGCCGGGTTCCTGTTCGGCGTCACCGGCGTGCTGATCGCCGGATTCGTCGGGGCCGGCAGCTCCGGCGCCACCAGCACCTACCTCATCTCGTCGATCTCCGCTCTCGTCGTGGCCGGCGCCGCCGTCACCGGCACCCGGATCAGCCTCGTCGCCGCCGTCGTCGGTGCGCTGTTCATGACGATGCTCTCGCAGTTCATCCTCGCGCTCGGCGCCTCCGCGGCCGTCCAGGGGCTCATCCAGGGTCTGGTCCTGCTGACGGCGGTCGCGTACCCGAATCTCCGCCTCCCGAGGGTCCGCCTGCGGCGGCCGGCTCTCCACTGAACCAGGAGTGACAATGAATCCTTTGATCGACAGCCCGAACAAACTCAAGCTCGGGCTCTTCGGTACCAACGGTGGCGCGACACTGACCCGCGTCCCGGAGGTGTGGCGCCCCCACTGGGACCGCATCGTCGAGGTCGCGAAGATCGCTGACCAGGCCGGGCTGGAGGCCTCGCTCGGGTACGCCCGGTGGAAGGGCTACGTCCCGGGTATGCCGGAGGCCGGTGTGGCCCAGGTCGTCGACCCGTTCACGTGGGCGGCGGGGCTGTCCCAGGTCACGTCGTACACGACCCACATCGCGACCGTGCACGGCTCGGTGATGCACCCGGTGCTCGCGGCCAAGCAGTGCACCACGATCGACCTGATGTCGGGCGGGCGGTTCGCGCTCAACATCGTCGGCGGCTGGAACGCGATCGAACTCGACATGTTCGGGGTGGGGCTCCGGGAGCACGAGGCCCGGTACGCCGAGCTCGAGGAGTGGGTGCAGATCCTCACCAAGCTCTGGACGGAGAAGGAGGAGTTCGACTACACGGGCGAGTTCTACGAGGTCAAGGGTGGCTTGTCCCGGCCTCAGCCGCTGCAGAAGCCGTATCTCCCGATCATCAACGCCGGATCGTCGCCCCGCGGGATGGACTACGCCACCACGTACGCCGACGTCTGCTTCACGGTGCCCGACGCAATCGGGAGCGACGCCAAGGCGAAGGTCGACGAGCTCAAGAGCACCGCCCGCGCGAAGGGCCGTGAGGTCGGCGTCTGGACCTACTGCGCCGTCGTGCAGCGCGACTCCCGCGCCGAGGCGGAGGAGTACCTGGAGTACTTCACCGGCCCGATGGCGGAGAACGAGTTGCTCGACGCCTGGCAGGCCGCGGCCCTGAGCGCCAGCGTGACCAGCAACATCCCGGAGGAGGTGATCCGGTCGATGCGCCAGCGGTTCGCGGCCGGCTCGGGCGGACCCATCCTGGTCGGCACCGCCTCGGACATCGCCGACCAGCTGGAGGAGATCAGCGAGATCGGTCTCGACGGTGTCCTGCTGACCTGGCCGGACTTCACCGACGGCGTCAAGCGCCTGGTGGCTCCGGGAAGCGTGCTGACCGAGCTGGAGAAGCGCGGCCTGCGCGAACCCTTCCGGGGCGTGCAGGCATGACGACCATGTTCGTCGACCCACGCCGGTTCCGCGACGCGCTCAGCCACTACCCCTCCGGCATCACGGTGATCACCGGCGCTCAAGGCGCCGAGCCGGTCGGCTTCACCTGCCAGTCCTTCTACAGCGTCTCGATGGCTCCGCCGCTGGTCTCCTTCAGCGTGCAGAAGACCTCCACCAGCTATCCGCGGATCCGGCCGAGCGAGCGTTTCTGCGTCAACGTCCTGGCCCACGACCAGCAGCGGATCTCCAACCAGTTCGCCCGCAGTGGCACCGACAAGTGGGCCGGCGTCTCGTGGCACTCCTCGGCCCTGGGCAACCCGGTGCTGGCCGACACTGTGATGTGGCTCGACTGCACCACGTGGGCCGAGCACGACGCCGGTGACCACCTGATCATCGTCGGCGAAGTCTCGGAGATGAGTACGCCGGACTGGCACAAGGGCGATCCACTGCTCTTCTTCCAGGGCACCTACCGGCAGTTACGGCACCGAGAAGACCCTCGATGAAGGCAGTCGCCGTCGTCGGCAATCCCAAGCGCGCGTCCCGGACCGCGGAGGCCGCCCAGATCGTCGCCCGTGCTCTCGGCGCGGAGTCGGTCGAACTGATCGAACTGACCGAGCTCGGCCCCGCCCTCCTCGGGTGGGGTGACCCAGCGGTCGCCGAGGCGAAGGAGAAGGTCAAGGACGCGGACCTGGCCGTGATCGCCTCCCCGACCTACAAGGCCACCTACACCGGTCTGCTCAAACTCTTCCTCGACCATTTCGAGGGGCAGACCGGCCTGGCCGGGGTGACCGCGGTTCCGCTGATGCTCGGGGCCGGGGAGGCCCATGCGCTCGCTCCCGACGTGCTGCTGAAGCCGGTGCTGGTGGAGATCGGTGCCACCTGCCCGACGGCCGGGCTCTACCTCCTCGACCGCGACTACGGCGAGAGCGCCCGGCTCCGAGCCTGGCTCGAACAATGGGCCGACGTGGTGCACCGCGCGGCCGGAAGGGAGTCGTGACCGGGCCGATCGTGGTCCAGGGAGTGGTGCGGCCCGGCGACCGCCGTGGCCGCCTGCTCGGCTTCCCCACCGCGAACCTGCACGACACCGACGCGGTGCGGCTGGACGGCGTCTACGCGGGCGCCGTCCTCCTGGACGACGCCGGGACAGGCGCCGTGCCGGCCGTGGTCTCGGTCGGCCGCCGCCCCACGTACTACGGCGGCGAGGGGGTCCGACTACTCGAGGCGTATTTGCTCGACTGGGCCGGTGACCTCTACGGACGGCTCATCCGGGTCGAGCTGCACCGTCACTTGCGTCCGCAACGCCGGTTCGAGGGCACCGCCGACCTGATCGGGCAGATCGCGCGGGACGTCGCCGCCACGCGCACGTGGGCCGGAGCCGGAAGTATCCGCTAGCAGGCTATTCGTTGACTCAACTGACTAGTTGGCATACGCTCCCCTCCACCCGATGCGAGGACGCATCGACGGTTCGAGGAGGAATCGTGACCACGGGTGTTGAGACAACCCAGATCCCCGACCTGACCGACCCTCAGACGTTCGCGCCAGGCGTGCCGCACGAAGCATTCGCCCGCCTCCGCGAAACGCCGGGATTCCACTGGCAGCCCACCGAAATTGCGACGGCGAATGGCGGCTTCTGGGCTGTGACCCGGTTCGCCGACATCGTGGAAATCGAGTCCAACCCGGCACTGTTCGCCTCTCAGCCGGGAGGGGCCTGGCCGTCGACGAATCTGTCGCCCGACCCGGCCGAGAATCCGCTCTACAACAACCTGATGATGATGGATCCGCCGCGGCACAGCTCCGTGCGCCGGGTGGCCGCGGCGGCCTTCGGGCCCCGGATCGTCAAGAACTTCGACCCGTGGGTACGCGAGATCGTGGTGGAGGTTCTCGAGCGGATCGAGCGCCTCGACGAGTTCGACTACATCCTCGAGGTCGCCCAGATCATCCCCTCCTTCGTCGTCGCACGTGTGCAGGGCGTACCGGCCGCGGACCGGCAGTGGATCGTGGACCAGACGCTCGCCGCCTTCGAGGCGATGCAGACCGCCGATGTCAACGCGGTGGGCGAGGTCTTGAGCCGGACGTTCACCTACTACCGCGAGAAACTCGTCCCGGAGAAGCTGCGCAATCCCCAGTCGGACATGACGAGTGTGCTGATCCACGCGGCAGAGCGCGGTGAGATCACCGAGGCTGAGGCTTACGACTTCCTCAACCTGCTCCAGGCCGCGGGTTTCGAGACGACGCACACGCTCATCGGTCAGTCCATGCGCATGATCCTCGAAAGCCCGGAGATCGCCGAGAAGACGTTCCGCGGCATCCAGGAACTCGGCCCGGACAAGGTCATCGACGAGTTCCTGCGGTACATCACGCCGGCGATGTTCATGTCGCGCACGGCGACCCAGGACACCGTGGTCGGCGGCCAGCCGGTTCGCAAGAACGACCTGCTGAACCTCTATTTCACCGCGGCGAACCGTGATCCTGCGGTCTTCGCGAACCCGGACGAGTTCGACCCATGGCGAACCGAGACCGCCTCGCTGGCGTTCGGTAGCGGCCCGCATCGGTGCATCGGCAACGCGCTCGCCAAGCTCGAGCTGCGAATCCTGTTCGAGGAGATGGCAAAGCGCGACTTCCGTCTCCGGCTCAACGGTGCGCCGCAGCGGGGCTGGTCCACGTTCATCAACCAGATCCGTTCGCTCCCCGTGGCGAGGGTTTCGTGACCGAGAACCCGACGAGGCTCGACGGCGAGGTTGCCGTCGTCACCGGCGGAGCATCTGGCGTAGGGCGAGGGATCGCCCTCGAGCTGGGCGCTCGCGGGGCGAGCGTGGTCGTCAGCGACATCGACGACGAGGGCGGCGCGCAGACCGTCGCCGCGATCACGGACGCCGGCGGTACGGCCGCCTACGTCCACGCCGACGTGCGAAACGCGGACGAACTGCGGCTGGTGGTAGAGACCGCGCAGTCGCAGTTCGGTCCGGTGACCACCGCCGTGGTGAGCGTCATGGCCGGCAACGGCGGCGGACGCATCTGGGAGCACGACCTCGCCGACGTCCGTGCGATGTTCGACGTCTTCGTCTTCGGGACGTTCTCGACGGTGCACACGTTCGGCCCGGCGCTGATCGACACGGCCCGGTCAGGGCGTGCTGCCCGGCTGCTCCTGGTCGGGTCGGAGCACTCGCTCGGTGTGCCCCCGCACGTCTTCGCGGCGAGTGCCTACACGACCGCGAAGTACGCGACGCTGGGCATCGCCGACACGGCCCGCCGGGACTTCGAGGGAACCGGTGTGTCGGTCACCCTGCTGACGCCCAGCTGGGTTCGCACCGAGAAGGTCCTCGACCTCGTCCGATCCTCGCCGGAACTGGCCCAGGCCATCGAGCCGCACGCGCAGAACACCCGGGACGTGGCGCGGGCCGCAGTCGACGGCCTGCTCCGCGGCGACTACATCACCGCGACCAACCCGGTGATGCGGGCCTTCGTCATCGAGCACGCACGGGACGTCATGACCGCCGTCCAGATGCTGCCGGAAATCGCTGAGGCCGACTACGCCCACGACGGGACCGGCGACGCGTCGCGGTGCCCCGTCATCGGCCACTTCTGAACTCTCGCAAGAGACCCGCACTGATCGGAGTACCAGAGTCATGGCACGAGTGACTTATGTGCAGCCTGACGGCAGCAGCACCACGTGCACAGCAGAGGGCCGCAGCCTGATGAAGGTCGCGGTCGAGAACCTCGTGCCGGGGATCATCGGTGAGTGCGGGGGTGACCTCTCCTGCGCGACGTGCCACGTTTTCGTCGACGAGACATGGTTCGGGAAGCTCGATCCGCGGAGCGATGACGAGGAATCCCTTCTCGACGTCACGTCGGAGGAACCCACGTCGACGAGTCGGCTGTGCTGTCAGATCACGCTGACCGACGCGGTCGACGGCATCGTCGTCCATGTTCCCGCGACGCAGCGATGACGGAGCCGGCTGAGAACGCGCGCGTTCTCGTGGTCGGGGCGGGACAGGCGGCAGGCGAACTCGCGGGTGCGTTACGGGCCGGTGGCCACCAGGGTCCGGTGACGTTGGTCGGTTCCGAGCCGCATTTCCCTTACACCCGGCCGCCGCTTTCGAAGGCCTACCTCCGGGGTGAGGTGGACACCCCGGAGCTGTACCTGCGCCCTGCGGACTTCTACCGGGACCACGACGTCACGGTGCACCGTGGCGTGGCCGTCGAGTGGGTCGACCTGGGGGGAAGGAAGGCCGGATGTGACGACGGTTCGGTGCTCGAATGGGACCGCCTCGTCTTCGCCACCGGCGGGCGCCCGCGTCGCATCGCGGACTCCGGGCTCGGGAGCGCAGGCAACGTCCACTACGTCCGCACCATCGACGACGTGAAGCGTCTCCGGTCCACGACGATCGCAGAATCCCGCTTCGCCGTCATCGGAGGCGGGTACGTCGGGCTCGAAGTGGCCGCCGTGTTGCGGGGTCTGGACGCCCGGGTGACGGTGATCGAGGCCGCCGACCGGCTCCTCGCCCGCGTGACCTCACCCGTCGTCTCGGAGTTCTTCCTCCGCGTCCACACCGAGGAAGGCGTGGACGTCCGGCTCTCGACCCAGGTCGAGGGCTATCAGGTCGAGGACGGAAACGTCTCCGCGGTGGTGCTGGCCGACGACTCACGAATCCCGGTCGACCAGGTGCTGATCGGCATCGGGATGGTGCCCAACGACGAGGTCGCCGCACGGGCCGGCCTGGACGTGGACAACGGCATCGTCGTCGACGAGTTCTGCCGGGCCGGGGTCGCCGGCGTCTACGCGATCGGTGACGTCGCTCGACACCCCGATCCGCTGAACGGGGGCCTGCGGCGGCTCGAGTCCATGCCGAACGCCGCGGCCCAGGCACGTCTCGTAGCCGAGGACATCCTCGGCCGGGGACGGCGCTACGACGACCTTCCGTGGTTCTGGTCCGACCAGTACGACGTCAAGCTGCAGGCCGCCGGATCGACGGTGGGCTGCGACGCCGTGGCGATCCGCGGTGACGTCACGTCGGGGCGCCGCTTCTCGGTCTTCTACCTCCGGGACGGCGTGGTGCGCGCGGTCGACGCCCTCTCCAGCCCGGCCGATTTCGCTGCCGGGAAGGCTCTCATCGCGTCGGGCGCCGTCGTCCCGATCAGCGACCTACAGGACCCGAGCGTCCCGCTGCGCAAGCGACGGTCGTTCGCTTCCGAGGCGTCCTGACCCGCGGCTCATCGGCCGCACCAGCAAGAAGGGAGACATCTGATGTCGGAGATCGACGCATCACCGCGCCCGGGTGTCAGCACGGAGCGAGACGACGCGATCTTGATCGTGCGTCTCGATCGGGAGGACGTCCACAACTCCCTCGACCCGGAGTCGATGGTTCTGCTGCGGCGCACCCTCGAAGACTTCCGCGACGACGACTCGCTCGCCGTCGCCATCGTGACCGGAGCCGGCAGCCGTGCGTTCTGCGCCGGGTCCGACCTGCGCCGCACACCGCCGGAAGGCAGTCCTTTCGCGAAGGCGCTGCTCGGGCCGTGGGAACACGGTGCACACGACGGCGGCTACGTCCGGGCCATCACGCTCAACGAGATCGGCGTCGGCAAACCGCTCATCGCCGCCATCAACGGTCACGCCGTGGGCGGCGGTCTGGAGATCGCATTGAACTGCGATTTGCGGATCGCCTCGACCAACGCGACGTTCTCCCTGCCGGAGGCTCGCTGGGCGAGCCTCCCGGCGGTCGGCGGCCTATCGCTCCTGCTCCGGGCCGTCCCGCCGGCGGTGGCGATGAAGATGGTGCTGACCGGCGATCGGATCGACGCCGCCGAGGCGCATCGCGTCGGCCTGGTCAGCGACGTGTACGAGCCGGACGAACTGCTCGGCGCCGCACTCGAACTGGCGCACCGGATCGCGGCGAACGGCCCGCTCTCCGTCCGGGCGATGACCCAGCTCGCCCAGCGCAGCTACGAGCTCCCGCTCAGCCAGGCGATCGCTATGGAGCAGGCGATGTGGGGTCTGTTGCGCGATACCGAGGACCGAGCCGAAGGACGCCGGGCCTTCGGCGAACGACGCGCCCCCAAGTACGGAGGACAGTAATGGGCAACGAAACCGCCCCGACCGGCGTCGCGACCAAGGTCGTCGCCGGCGAGTACTTCACTCACGACGACGACGGGGTGCACCTGCGCATCACCGAGTGCCGGGACTGCGCCAGCCGCTGGTTCCCGCCCGTCGCGATCTGCTCGCGGTGCGCCGGAACGAACCTGACCGACGTCGACAGCGGCACGACCGGGATCGCCTACGCCTCCACGGTCGTCCGCGTCGGCCCGCCCGGATTCCCCGCACCTTATGTCCTCAGCTACGTCGACATCGATGGCGTGCGGGTGCTCGCCCACACCGAGGGGGAGTCCGCGCTGACGCCGGACACCCCCGTTGCGCTGACGGTGGGCGAGATCGGCAACAAGGACGGGACGCCGCTCGTGTCCTACGTGGCGCGCGCACTCTCCGGAGGTGATCGGAAATGACGAACGTTTACATCGCTGGGGCGGCCGTGCACCCCTTCGGCAAGCACAAGACGCTGTCGGCCGCCGACCTCGGCGTGTCGGCAGCGGCGACGCTGCTCGCTGACACCGGAGTCACGCCGGACGCGATTCAGGCCGGCTTCGTCGGCTCCGTGTACGGCGGCTCCCTCGTCGCGCAGCGCATCCTGCAGCGGGTCGGGGTCTCCGGCCAGCCCGTGTTCACCATCGAGAACGCCTGCGCCAGCGGCGGATCGGCGGCCAACCTCGCGTGGCAGGGAATAGCCGCCGGCGTCTACGACTGCGTGCTGGTCGTCGGAGTGGAGAACCTGTCCGCGTTCGGCGGCGGAACCCTGCCGCTCACCACCGCCGACATCGAGATCGACCAGGGCGTCGTCATGCCGGCGACCTACGCCATGCGGGCGCAGCGCTACCTGTTCGAGACCGGAGCGACGGTCGCTGACCTGACCAACGTGGCGGTGAAGAACCGCGGTAACGGCGCTCTCAACCCGCGCGCCCACCTCCGCAAGGCGGTCACCGCGGAGGAGGTCGAAGCATCGCGTCCGGTCGCCGATCCGTTCAACCTGTTCCACTGCTGCCCGAACAGCGACGGCGCCGCGGCGGTGCTGCTGTGCAGCGAAGCCTTCGCGAAGCAACTGGGACGGCCCACGGCCAGGATCCGCGCCAGCGTGGTGCGATCGGGCCAGTTCCACACGTCGTACCGCGACATGACCTGGCCGGACATCACCGACCGCACAGCATCGGCGGCCTACGAGATGTCGGGCATCACGCCGGCCGACCTGGACCTGGTCGAGCTGCACGACGCGTTCGCGATCGCGGAGTTCCTGCACGCCGAGGCACTCGGCATCGCCGAGCGAGGCAAGGCCTACCAGGCGGTCGCGGACGGAGAGTTCAACATCGGGGGCCGCGTCGCGGTGAGCCCGAGCGGCGGACTCCTCTCCCGCGGGCACCCGGTCGGCGCGAGCGGCGTGACGCAGCTCGCCGAGGCTTACTGGCAGCTGATCGGAACCGCCGGTGATCTCCAGGTTCCGAACGCCCAGGTCGCGTTGACCCACACGACCGGTGGCGGGATCTTCGGCGTCGACAACGGCGCCTGCTCCGTCCACATCCTGACCGCGGAGGGGTGACGTGCCTGTCGTCTTCATCGGGTCCGCTCCGACGAGTCTCACCGACACCGTTCTCGCCCAGCTGCGGGACGCCGGGTGGGACGTCGCTTCGGACGAGAGCGGCCCATTCGATGCCGTCGTGGTCGATGCGGGACTCGTCGGAGGGCAGGTCAACGACACCGTCGTTGCCGAGTTGCTCGCCGGCGCACGGCGATGGCCGTTCCGGGCTGGCGACGCCGGCGGCGGGGCGATCGTCGTCGTGGGTAGTCGGGACCAGCTAGGCAGCGGAAAGCGTGCCGAGGCCGCAGCGGTCGCCGGGGCGCTCGCCTCGGTGGTCCGGAGCCTCGCGCTGGAGCTGGCGCCGTCGCAGGTGCGGGTGAACCTGGTCGCGCCGTTCGACCCGTCCGTCGAGGACGTGCGCAGCCTGCTGCCCACGCCCGTCGCCGTCGAGGACGTCGCCGCGACCGTTGTCTTCCTCGCCGACCCACGCAGCAGCTATGTGACCGGTCAGGTGCTTTACGTCTGCGGTGGAGCCAGCCTGCTGTCGAGCCTGAGCGTCTGAGGGGCAATCGTGAAGCTCAAGGGAAAGACCGCCATCGTCACCGGCGCGGCCCAGGGCATCGGTCTGGCCATCGCGACCGAGCTGGCCGCGCAGGGCGCGGCCGTCACGATCGCCGACCGGTCCGCCGAGGGCGCCGAACGCGCCGCGGCGGAGCTCACCGCGGCGGGGCTCACTGCCTCGGCCGCAGTCGCCGACGTCACCTCGGCCGATGCCGCCAACGCGTTGGTAGCGGTCGGCGAAGAACGCCACGGGCCGCTGGACATCCTGGTGAACAACGCCGGCATCAGCATCAACAGCGGGATCAGGAAGCTGAGCGACGAGGACTGGAATCGCACCCTCGCCGTCAACCTGACGGGCGTCATGAACTGCTCGCGCGCGGCGGCCCGGGTGATGGCCGACCGGCGATCGGGCCGAATCGTCAACATCACGTCGCGGGCATGGCTGGGGTGGTTCGGGCAATCCGCGTACTCGGCGTCGAAGGGCGGCGTGGTCTCGCTCACCCGATCGCTCGGCATCGAACTGGCCCGATTCGGGATCACCGTGAACGCCGTCGCGCCCGGCCTCATCGACACTCCGCTCATCCGCAACGAGACGCCGGAAGTGATGGCAAAACTCCTCGCGGCTCAGCCCTCCGGCGTCATCGGCAAACCCGAAGACGTCGCCTGGGCAGTCTCTTACTTCGCCGGGCCGGCCGGTGCTTCGACGACGGGGCAGGTTCTCTATGTCTGTGGTGGCAAGAGCCTCTACACGCGGCCGGCGTGATCAGGACCTGACGTCCTGCGCGACGCTCGCCCCCAGGAAGCGGATGGTCTCTACGAGCCCTTCGACAAAGGCCGGATCCGAGGCCTCCTGCCCCGTGACCATGCGGGTGATCTGGGGCAGCGTGTCCGGCGCCATCGTCATCAAGCTGAACAGCAAGGCCAGGATCTTCGCATCGACGCTCTCCGACAGGGTGCCGTCGGCCTGCGCGGATTCGAAGACGCGGACCATCCGCTGCCACGCCTTGGTGCGCAGTTCCTCGAGCACGATCTCGGACTCCCCGATCACGTGCTCCGCGCCCTCCCAGGCCAGTACGCGTCGCCAGTGTCGCTCGCCGGCCGCCATGGTCTCCGTGATCACCCGCACGGCGTCCACGAGGCCCAGCCCCTCGAGCTGCTCCCAACGGGGAGCGGACTCGCTCGCCATCCGCTCCAGAACAGCGTCACGGAGGCCGGCCTTGCTCCCGTAGTAGTAGTACAGAAGCTGCTTGTTGCACCCGGCCGCCGCGACGACGCGATCGGTTCGCAGGCCCGCGAACCCGTGCTCGGCGAGTTCTGTGATTGCGGCCTGAAGGATGCGCTCGGGTGTGGCGTCAGAGGCCTGGACAGCTGCGGACATGCCAGCACCCTACGTCGGGCCAGGCGGTCGCTCGCACACATGTGACCTAGACCTATGTCTCATCCAACTAGTTGATCATTGTCCGGATCGAATCGAGGAGAAGCGCCGATGAGTAGCGAGAGCGCCGGTGCCGACGCCCAGCCGATGCCTGATGTCGCGGTGACGTCATGACTGCCGTCCGCCCGCTCGGAGGCCTGGCAGTCGCGGAACTCGACTCCTCCCTCGCGTTGGCCTTCTGCGGGAAGTACCTCGCCGGCCTCGGCGCTGACGTGACGGCCTACGGGCCACGGCTCGCCGACTACGACAACGCGGTCCGCGACTACGTGGACGACGGCAAACGTATGTCGACGGACCCTCGGCCGACCGGGTCGCTCGGCGACTACGACATCGTCCTGGCGTCCGACGTCCCGAGCGGGCTTCCTGACCACGTCGTCGTGGTCGTCGTGACCGACCAGGGCCGAACGGGGCCGCAGTCCACGCTGCCGGGGGGCGACTTCCTCGCTCAGGCGCGCTCGGGGCTGATGTCACTGGTGGGCGTGCCGGACCAAGCGCCGCTGGCCCTCGGTGGCCACCAGATCGAGTACTCAGCCGGGCTAGCGGCCTTCACCGGAGCCATGGTCGCCCTGCACCAGCGCGACAAGGACGGGCGCGGCCAAGTGGTCGAGACCTCTCTGCTGGAGGTCGCCGCCTACATCGAGTGGAAGGGCCGGATGTATCACCAGGTCGGCAACGTGCTCACTCGAGGCGATCGGTCCGGGCCGATCATCACCGAGTGCAGCGACGGTCAGTTCGGCTTCTACTACCGCGCGACCGACTGGCCGGCGATCCTTCGCGTGTTCGGCTCCGAACGTCTCGACGATCCACGGTTCGCCGGCCATCCGGAGCGGGTGCGCCATTCCCGGGAACTGGTCGAGGTCATCAACGAGCTGTCCGCCGGACTCACGCGAGACGAGTTGTACCACCGGCTCCAAGCGGTCGGCGTACCGGCCGGACCGATCTACACACCGACCGACCTGCTGCGTTCTGAGCAATATCGCCAGCGCGGCTTCCTCGTGCCCCTGGACTCCGCCGGGCCGGAAAGCCTCCAGCCTGCTCTGCCGGTGACCTTCAACGGCGCCCGGAGCGCCGCCCCCTACCAGGCCGTGACGACCGGAGGAGTACGCCGATGATGCCGCTCGCAGGTCTACGGGTCATCGACCTCGGGATCATCACGGCGGGGGCGGCATCGTCGCAGGTGCTGGCCGACTTCGGAGCCGAGGTCATCAAGGTCGAATCGACGACGTACACCGACCCCTTCCGCAGCTGGTCCCAGGTGGCGGGAGCCGGATCGATCGACCCCGACGCCAGCCCCGCCTTCAACGCCGTCAACCGCGGCAAGCTCGGTGTGGCGATCAACCTCAAGACCGACGAGGGGCGCGCGGCGTTCCTGCGACTGGTCGCCCAGGCGGACCTCGTGGTGGAGAACTTCCGCCGGGGGGTGCTCGAGCGGCTGGGCGTCGGCTTCGAACAGCTGAAGGCCGCGAATCCACGAATCGTCCTGCTCTCGCTGAGCAGCCAGGGGTCGACGGGCCCCGAGCGGGACTACATCTCGTTCGGCTCCACGCTCGAGGCCATCGGGGGCCTGATGTCGGTCACCGGCTACGGGCCCGATCTCCCGATGTGGACCGGCAACAACGTCAACTACCCGGACCAGCTCGTCTCCATCGTCGCGCCGGGCCTGGCGCTGGCGGCCCTGCGGCTCCGCGACCGCACGAACGAAGCCGTTCACGTCGACCACTCCCAGCGCGAAGCGGTGACCAGTCTCCTGGGTCACGAGATCGTCCGCGCCAGCCGAGATGACCTGCCGTCGGGCAGCGACTCCAACCGACACCCTCGGCACGCGCCGCACGGTGTTTACCGCACGGCCGGCGAAGACGACTGGCTCGCGCTGTCCGTCCGGTCGGACGACGAGTGGTCCGGGCTCTGTGAGGTCCTCGGGCTCGACGCGGTGGCCCGGGACCCACGCTTCGCGACCGCCGACGCCAGGGCTCACAACCGCGCAGAGCTGGACGATCTTGTCGGAGGAGCCTGTGCGTCGCGTGCGAAGGACGCGTTGGCCCGGGAACTGCAGGCGGCGGGGGTGCCGGCGGCTCCCGTCCAGCGCCCCGACGAGGTGCTGGACGACCCGCAGCTGGCGTCTCTCGGCTTCTACCAGACCGTTCCCGGGGACTCGTTGATCCAGCGGGGCTTCATCGCCAGGCTCTCCCGGACTCCGGCGCAGGTACGCCGCCGTGCGCCCCGGCTGGGTGAGCACACCGATGACGTGCTCGCACTACCCGCCGCATCCCAGCCCGGCATCGCGGGCGTTCGTTTCCCAGATCAGGTAGGTCAATGATGAGCCCCACCAGGTTCCCCGAGTTCAACACCGAGCAGCGCTACGACATGCTGATCGGAGACAGCTGGACGCAGTCCACCACGGGTGAGACGTTCCGGTGCTTCGATCCGTACGACGACGTCGAGTGGGGGCACGTGCCCCTGGCCGACATCGCGGACGTGACACGCGCGGTCGCCGCGGCGCGGGCAGCCTTCGCCACCTGGAGCCAGACGCCGGCCTACGAGCGGGCGGCGATCCTCTCGCGGTGGGGGCGCGCGATCACCGACAACGTCGAGGCGTTGGCGCGGACCCAGGTGCACGAGAACGGCAAGACGATCGCCGAGATGCGCGGTGCGAGCGGCGCACTCGCCGCAACCGCGGAGTACTTCGCCCAGCTCGCGCTCGGACCGGTCGGGCACGTGATCGAGCCAGCGTTTCCGAACCACGAGGCCTGGACCCTGCGCCAGCCGATCGGTGTCGTCGCGGCGATCACTCCGTGGAACAACCCGCTCGGACTCCTCGGGTGGAAGCTGTTCCCGGCCCTGGCCGCGGGCAACACGATGGTGATCAAACCGTCGGAGGTGACGCCGGTTTCGACACTGCTGCTGGCACGGCTCGGCCTGGAGGCCGGGCTCCCGGCAGGCGTCGTGAACGTGGTGACCGGTTTCGGCGCCACCGGCCAAGCGCTGGTCGACGACCCGGGTATCGACAAGGTCGCCTTCACCGGTTCGACCGCCACCGGCGCCGCGATCGCACAGCGAGTCGCGCCGCGCTTCCTGCGCACCACGTTCGAGCTGGGAGGCAAGGGCGCGCAGATCGTCTTCGCCGACGCGAACCTGGATCTGGCCGTGGACTCTCTCGTCAAGGGCATCGTGGCGGGCGCCGGTCAGGCGTGCAACGCCGGATCCCGCCTCCTGGTGCAGGCGCCGATCTACGACGAGGTCGTCGCGCTCCTTAGGCAGCGAGTCGCCGACATCCGGATCGGCGACCCGCTCGACACCGCGTCCGACATCGGTCCCCTCGCCTCGCGGCCCCAGTACGAGAAGGTGACGCACTACCTCGACCTCGCCAAAGACGACGGGTGTGAACTCCTCGTCGGTGGACGTCGCGGACCCGAGATCGACGGCGTCGGCACGGGGCGCTTCGTGGAGCCGACGCTCTACGCGACCCCGGACTCCGCCTCCCGGATCCGCCGTGAGGAGATCTTCGGGCCGGTGGGCGCGGTTATCCGGTTCGAGGACGCGGAGGACGCCGTTCGCATCGCCAACGAGTCCCAGTACGGACTGGTCGCCGGGCTGTGGACGAACGACCTCTCGCGGGCGCACCGGCTCTCGCGCCGTCTGGAGTCGGGTGTCGTCTGGATCAACACCTGGCGGGCGTTCAGCAACAACGTGCCCTTCGGCGGGGTGAAGAGCAGCGGCCTCGGGAGGGAGATCGGGCCCGACGCCCTCTTGGAGTACACCGAGACCAAATCCATCTGGTTGGGGCTCCACTAATGGATCCCACACCTCTGGCACCGTCGAAGGGTGGCCAGGAGCTCACCCGGTGGTTCACCCGGCAGATCTGGGAGAGCCTCGGCGAACAGTCGTCCGACGTCGACTCCCTCCAGGTGAGCGGCGACGGGGATCTGGGAACGCCCTTCCCGATCGCGGACCTCGCCGCGGCGTCCTTCGCCGTCAGTGGGCTTTCGGTGGCGTCCCTGCTCGAAGCCTCCGGTCTGGACGCGCCTGCGGTGGCCGTCGACAGGCCGGAGTCGGTGGCATGGTTCGACGTCCCGCTGGCCCCCACCCGGTACATCGACGAGCCGGAGCAGCACGGGATCCACTCGAGGTGGATGGCCGAGTACCTCACCGCGGACGACCGGTGGGTCCGAGTGCAGGCCTCCTTCCCCTCGCTGCGGCGCCGGATGTGCGAGGCCTTGGGCGTTCCGGAGGATCCTGACGACGTCGCACGTGCCTGTCGGGCGGAGTCGGCCGAGGCGCTGGAGAGCCGGCTCGTGCGTGCCGGCGCCGTCGCCGCCTTCGGGCGTTCCCTCGCGGAGTGGCGGGAGTCCGACCAGGGACGCGCGGTCGCGAACGAGCCCATCGCCGACCTTCGCGCCACGACGTCACGGAGCGCGCGGTGGTCACCTCATCCGTTGCGGCCCCTGCTCGGGGTGCGGGTGCTCGACATGACCCGCGTGGTGGCCGCCCCCATGGCCACCCGATTCCTGGCCGCTCTGGGCGCGGAGGTCCTTCGGCTCGATCCCCCCGACGGGGACGAGGTGACGATGATGAAGGCCAACGACATCGTGCTCGGGAAGCGATGGGCGGTGCTGGACGCCAAGACCCCCGAGGGGCGGGAGCGGTATCGCCAACTGCTGGCCTCCGCGGACGTGTTCGTCCACGGGTACCGACCGGGCGCTCTCGACGCTCTGGGCTACGACGCGGACGCGCGGGCCGAGATCAGCCCCGGGCTGGTCGAGGTCACCCTTGACGCCTACGGCTGGACGGGTCCGCTGAGCCACCGCCGGGGTTTCGACACGGTCCTCCAGTTCGCCTCGGGGTTGGCTCACGAGCATGCCCGGTGGGCCAACGAGGACCCTGACCACCGGCTCCCGCTGAACTCGCTCGGACACCGGGTGGACGGATCCCGGCCGCGGATCCTTCCCGTCGAGATCCTCGATTTCAGCACCGGGTACCAACTCGCCGCGGCCGCGATCAACGGACTGCGCCGCCAGCTGGTGACCGGGCAGGGCTCCGTCACGAAGTTCTCCCTGGCGCGTACGTCGACGCTCCTGGCACAGCCCGAGTTCACCGCCGGCGCCGCGGTGATCGAGCTGCCGTTGTCACTGCCGACGGGGACGCGGGTCCACGAGATGAACCGGCGGCCGTCCCGGCGGCTGGATTTTCCGTTCCGCGTGGACGGCGTCGACCTGTACTGGGACCGCCCCGCGGAGGACGCGGGATCGTCGGCTCCGCAATGGGCGACCACCCGGCCGGGACCGCACCAATGACACCCATCGATTCCTGCAAGAGTTAGGCGAGACATGGCGGTAAGCATCGGGAAGCCGATTCCGATCCCCACAGAAGCGGACAGGCCCTACTGGGACGCACTCCGGGAGCACCGTCTGGTTCTCTCCCGCTGTGTCTCCTGCGGCTGGTACAGCCAGCGACGCAAGATGGTCTGCCAGGAATGCCTCGGCGAAGAGTTCACCTGGGCCGAGGTTTCCGGTCGAGGCACGATTTACTCGTTCACGCGCGTCCACCAGACCTGGGTCGCTGCCTTTCAGGACGAAACACCGTACGTGCTCGTTTCGGTCGCCCTCGAAGAGCAGCCGTCGCTGGTCCTCGTGACCAACCTGCTCGGCGAATACGACTTCGAGTCCCTGGAACTCGGCTTCCCCGTGATCGCGGACTTCGAACCGCGGGGTAGCGAGGTCCTCCTGCAATTCCGCTTGGCCGGAGGTACCAATGTTCAGTAATGACAACCCGGTCGCCATCGTCGGCGTCGGGCACTCACAGGTGGGGCGCCGGCTCACGCGCCCCCTCGGCCTCCTCGCGAAGGACGCGGTCCTGGCCGCCATACAGGACGCGGGCATCACGATTCACGACGTGGACGGGGCGGCGACGTTTCCGCAGTTCCCCGAGGGGCCCAGGGACGGAACGCAGTTCGTCAGCGTGGCCTGGCTCGTGAACAGCCTGGGCATCGAAAACATCAAGTGGTGGGCTGAGACCCAGACCGGCAACGTGAGCACCGCGATCGAACAAGCGGCCCACGCGCTGGCGCTCAACCGATGCGACTACGCCGTCGTCTGGCGGGCGATGTCGTTCGTGGCGGGCGGTAGCTACCAGGCCACGCACTCCGACCTGGAAGCGCCGGACAGTTCGGCCTACACCCTTCCGTACGGCAAGTCGGCCGCGATCGCCGAATTCGCGCCCGCCTACATGCGGTACATGAAGCTGTACGGCGCCCGGCGCGAGCACCTCGCGACGCTCGCCGTGGCGCAGCGCAAGGGCGCGAACCTCAATCCGAACGCGTACTTCCGCGACACGCCGTTGACGGTCGAGGAATACCTGAGCGCTCGAATGATCGCCGACCCGATGTGCCTCTACGACTGCGATATTCCGGTCGACGGAGTGGCCGCCATCGTCATGACCCGGGCCGACCGGGCCAAGGATCTGCCGAACCCCCCGGCGTACGTCTCCGGCCTCGGTCAGTCCGGCATTCCGAAAGGCATCGAGCCACGATCGATCAGTGGCCTCGGCAGCGGTATCGGTCCGCGAATGTTCGAGCAGATGCAGCACACCGCGAAGACGATCGGCGAGGGCCTCTGGAGTACGTCCGGACTGCGTCCCAGCGACATCGACGCAGCCATGCTCTACGACGGATGGGCGCCCGACGTCTACTTCTGGCTCGAAGGCATGGGCTTCTGCGGCGAAGGTGAAGCCTTCGAGTTCATTCAGAAAGGGCGGATCGACATCGACGGTGAGTTCCCCATCAACACCCACGGGGGCAACCTGAGTGAGGGCCGGCTGCACGGGATGGGACATTGGGTCGAGGCTGCGTTGCAGGTACAGGGACGCGCGGGTGCCCGCCAGATCAAGAAGGCGGACAACGTCGCCGTGGTGAGCGGACTGATGAACCTCGGCTCCGGAGCGATTCTCAGCAGATCGCCCCACTGAACCACCCACGTGGGGGAGCGAGAGCTGACGGTGGAGGATGTCGATGGCAACCACGCATAGAGGAGCATCGATGTCCCAGACAGGCGCCGGCAAGGGCCAACGCGGCGGGGATACACGAGAGCGAATCCTCGCCGCGGCTTCCAGCGAGCTCGCGCGCGCAGGATTCGCCGGGGCACGAATGGAATCGATCGCGCAGCTCTCCGGAGTGAAGAAGCAGGTGATCTACTACTACTTCGCGAGCAAGGCGGAACTCGCACGGGCGGTTCTCGAGAGGGCCCATGCACAATCAGCCGATTTCTACCGATCCTTCGAGTTGTCCTCCCTCTCCGAGATCTCTCATGCCGCAGTCGAAATGTCCACCGTCTCCGAAGAAGGGGTCGCTCACCTGGTCTGGGAAGGCCGGGAACATGTGAACCCTGACGGCCTTGATATCCCGTTCGGGCCCAAGCGTGAAGAAGACTTCCGGCGAATCATCGAGGTCGTGGCCACGGAGCAGGCGGCCGGTCGACTTCGCTCTTCGCTCTCCCCGGAGTACTTCGGGCTCTTCGCGGTGCTCGTGACCACTGCGCCCGCCGCTCTACCACAGCTCACCGAGCTCGTCACGGGCCGTGACTGGCGTGATCCCGTCTTCGCGCAGGAGTGGAACCGCATGATCGACGAAATCCTCTCGGCGCTGAGGCCGCCCGGCGGCCCTACCGAGGAGAACGATCCGGCCGATCGGTAGCCGACGCCGTCACTCCGGCGCAGGCCGCCGACGCCCAGCCACCGGCCAAAGGGCCGCGCGGCCGAGGCGTTTACCGTCACCGTCGACCGGTGCCGCAGTACTGCGGCCCCCGCCGCGCCCTCCGGGTTCCCGCGCGCAACATCGGCGACACGCCCGCCCGGGTCAGCCGATGCGTAGGCGCTGGAGAGCGGGTGGGCCGCCTGGAGAGGCACACGGCGAGCAGGATGCCTCTGTCGTCGCGGGAGACGCCGATCGGCCGAGCAGCGACTACCGGCTGATCAGCGAGCACGTGGCTGACCCCGCGAAACATCGGTGAGCAAGGAGCGGTATGAATGCCGCCGGTCCGAACACGCCCGTGCCGAATATGCCGGGATACGGGTAGCTAGCGCAGATGCGCTCGCATCCTGCGGATCACGGCTATGCGTCCGACGGATCGCAGAGATAGCAACAACGCATTTCCCGCTGCCGGGCGGCCTTTCTAGCGTTGGCAACGATCAGCGTCGGCGAGCGGGTGTCCCCAAACAGCCAGTGCTGACCAGCTCCCGCCGACCCGAAGGGGAACTAGTGGATCGCACGATCGCCGACCGGGGACCGGCGGCCCGCGCTTCGCTGCGCCGGGCCTTCGAGACACTGGGGTTCGAGGTCATCCCCTTCAAGAGGACCGAAGAGGCCGTGCTCGCGCACGTGCCCAAACACGTCCCGCTGACGGTGACCGCCTCCCCCGCCAAGGGCCAGGACGCGTCCGTTGACTTAGCGGTCAGCCTCGCCGGACATGGGTACGCGGTCGCTCCGCACCTGTCCGCGCAGCAGGTGCGCGACCGGGCCCACCTGGCCGATGTCGTCGCCCGCTGCCGGCAGTCCGGCATCACCCACGTGTTCGTGATCGGCGGTGACCGCACCGACACCCCAACCGAATTCAGCGATGCGCTCTCGCTCCTGCGCGCCCTGCACGAACTGGATCACGGCTTCACCGACATCGGAATTGGTGGACATCCGGAGGGACATCCGGCGGTCAGCGAGGAAGTGCTGTTCCAGGCACTCGCGGAGAAAGCCCCGATGGCGACACACATCACCACCCAGATCGTGTTCGACCCGCGAGTGATCTTGTCCTGGGCACGTGAGCTCAAGAGGCGCGGCATCGACCTCCCCGTGTACGTGGGTGCGCCGGGAGCAGTCAGCAGGCAGAAGTTGCTGCGTGTCTCCGGCGGCCTCGGCATCGGCGAATCGGCGAAGTTCCTGAAGAAGCAGCAAACCCTCTTTTGGCGCTTCTTCGTACCAGGCGGTTACAACCCGGACAAAATTGTCAAGGGCCTAGCGCCCCACATCGGCAAACCCGACAACGCGATCGCCGGCTTCCACATATTCACCTTCAACGACTTGGAGCCGACCGAGGTCTGGCGCCAGCGCACCTTGCGAAGCCTTGCCTGAACCTGCGCCGCGCACCCCCATCGTTCGAGCCGATGGACGGCTCACGCAACCCCGCGCCTCGCTCCGCCAGCAACCGGCCGACCCGGAGACCTTATGACCACCCTGACCGCAACATCCACGACCAGCACAACGGCGAGCGCCGCACCGTCGATCCTGCCCAGCGCCAAGGTGCGAGGCGCCCACTACGCTGACCGCGGCCGCCTGCTCATCCAGTGTGCCGACCAGCCGGGGATCGTGTCGGCGATCAGCAGCTTCCTGACCGAGCACGGAGCGAACATCCTCACCCTCGACCAATTCTCCACTGCCGAGGAGAACGGAAAGTTCTTCCAGCGGACGGAGTTCCATCTGCCCGGCCTGCCCGCCGTGCTCGGGGAGTTGGAACGCTCCTTCGCCGCCGAGGTCGCCGAGCGGTTCGACATGACGTTCACCCTGACCGAGTCCACCAAGGTCAAGCGGGTGGCGATCATGGTCTCCAAGACCGATCACTGCGTCCTGGACCTGCTGTGGCGCAACCGCCGTGGCGAGCTGGACATGAACGTGGCCATGATCGTCTCCAACCACGCCGACCTGGCCGAGGAGATCCGCCCGTTCGGCGTACCGTTCTTCCACGTGCCCGCCAGCCGCGATAATCGGGCAGAGGCAGAGGCGCGGATCTTGGACCTGCTGCGGGGCAACGTCGACCTGGTCGTGCTTGCTCGGTACATGCAGATCCTCACGCCGAACTTCTTGGCGAGCGTGGGTGTGCCGCTCATCAACATCCACCACTCGTTCCTGCCCGCGTTCATCGGCGCCGGGCCCTACCAGAAGGCCAAAGAGCGGGGCGTCAAACTTATCGGCGCCACCGCCCACTACGTCACCGCCGACCTCGACGAGGGGCCGATCATCGAGCAGGACGTCGTGCGCGTCGACCACCGGCACGCAACGGCCGATCTCGTCCAGCTGGGCGCCGACGTAGAGCGTGCGGTGCTCTCACGGGCAGTGCGCTGGCATCTCGAAGACCGAGTCGCCCGCCACGGCAATACCACCATCGTCTTCGGCTCGATCGGCTCCTGAGAAGGGCAGCACATGGCCTCGACGATCATCGACGGAGGCACTGCCGACGGGCGCCCGACGGACCACGACCCACCGCGCGAGGTCCGGCTATGTGGCTGATGGATCGTAGAGATAGCTGCTGTGCATTTCCGGCGCGAGCCCGGGCTTCCTAACGTTCGCTATCACCGGCTCACACCACATGCCATCCCGCCAAGGTCAGAACTCGTCCAGTTCCGAGTCGGCGGCCGGCTGACGACGTCTCCGCACTGTCCGTGCGGAAGTCCCGCGTGACCCGATAACCCATGCAGTCGCTCCGTGGCTGCCGCACCACCGAGCCCGCTGCCGATCGACCGGCCGTGGATTTCAACGAGGAGGACCCGTGCCTGATTTCGACTGGATGGGTGACACGGGTGGGCTGACACCCACCGATACCGTTCAGGACGGCCTGGACAAGGCCGGCGGCCCGATGCAGCTGCTGTGGAAGCCCAATGTCCCCCCGATCCAGGTACCCCGGGTGCCGGCCGAGTTCGTCGGCTGGGCGCAGGAGCAGCTCGCGTGGGAAGAGGGCGTCGCGCTGCTCGAGGTATCGCATCACATGACCGACCTGTTCATCGAGGGACCGGACGCGGTGCGCCTGTTGTCCGCGGTGAGCGCGAACAACTATCAGAAGTTCGCGGTGGGGCAGGCCAAGCAGCTGATTACCGTGTCCGAGGAGGGTTGGCTGATCCAGGATGCGATCCTCACTCGCACGGCGGCAGACCGGTTCATCGTCACCGGCATCGGCACTGCCCACAACTGGATCGCTTTCCACGCCCAGCGCGACACGTACGACGTCGACCTGACCTGGGACTATTCCTCGGACATCCGCCAGGGAGACCCGGTCCTCTTCCGCCTGCAGATCCAGGGTCCGAAGGCGGGACCACTCATCCACAAGCTGTTCAAGGACACGCTCGACGACGTCAAGTTCTTCCACTACGGCACGGTGTCGCTGGACGGGCGTGAGTTCTACGCTCTGCGCCACGGCATGACCGGGCAGCCGGGCTTCGAGTTCTTCGGCCCGTGGGAGCATCACGACTTCGTTCGGGATGCCCTCCTCGACGCCGGGGAAGACCTGGGCATCGTTCAGGTGGGCGGGCGGGCCTACTACACGGCGGGCGTCGACAGTGGCTGGCTGGCCACCCCGGTACCCGCCATCTACACCTCGGCGGGGATGGACGAGTTCCGCCGGCACACCAGTGTCTTCTCCTATGAGGGAATGGCCGCGCTACGCGGCAGCTTCTACTCGCCCAACATCGAGGACTACTACGTCAACCCGTACGAGCTGGGATACGGACGATCCATCTCCTTCGACCACGAATTCATCGGTCGCGAGGCGCTCCGGACGCAGAAGGACGCCGTCCGCCGAACCAAGGTCACGCTGGTCTGGAACCGGGAGGACCTCGACCGGGTTTTCGGCGCCGACCGCGGACTGGTTCACAGCTACACCAAGGACCGCGTGGAGATTGGTTCCGACCTGGTCGGCATCTCGGAGTACGCGGCGTCGAGCGCGCGTGACGGGCTGGTCCACTCGATCGCCCGTGTCGACACGCAGCACGCTGCCCCGGGAACCGAGGTCACGATCGTCTGGGGCGAACACCCCGGCCCGACGGGAGTAGCCGACCCCGGAGCCTTCCAACGGATCCGGGCGGTGGTCCAGCCCGCTCCGTACAACGAGTACGCACGGACGGGTTACCGCGACAAGTAATGCGCTGCCGGCCACGGCAGTTTTCGTGGCCGGCTCCCCGTCGCCGCACCGTCTACCGACGCACCGTCCCGACTCGGACGAAGGAGTCCGACATGTCTGCACCACATATCCCTCTCGGCAGTGACTCCCGCTCCACCGGCGAAAGGGCGGCAGGGCCGGCGCACCGCCGGCCAAAGTGCACCCAGTCGGCAGGTGCTCGCTGATGGCCGCGGTTCGGAAGGTTCTGATCCAGGGTGCCGGTATCGGCGGCCTGACGCTGGCGGCGGCGCTCGGCCAGCGCGGTGTCCAGGTGGACGTCGCGGAGGCTGTCGGCTCCGACGCCGTGCTCGGCGTCGGGCTCAACCAGCCGGCCAACGTGCTCGCGGCCCTCGATGAGATCGGCGTACGCGAGGCCTGCCTCAACATCGGTTTCCCTTTCGAAGAGCTGGTGCTGTGGAACCCGCTCGGCGAACAGGTGGCCGCGATCCCACCGCCGGACGGCGTGTACGCCAAGCCCTCGAACAACGCCATCGGACGACCGGCGTACAACCAGATTCTGCGCGAGGCCGCGGACAAGGCGGGCGCGCGCATCCGCACCGGCGTCACGATCTGGGAGATGCACGAGGACGCCGACGGGGTGGAGGTCGAGCTGGCCACCTGGACCGGAAAGCGCACCCCGCCGATCCGTGATGCCGGTGCCGGGAGCAACCGCTACGACCTGGTCGTGGGCTTCGACGGTGTCCGATCGAAGATCCGCGAGCACCTGTTCGGCGACAAATACGCGCCGGCCTTCACCGGCTCGGCGAACTGGCGGGTCACCCTCCCACGACCGGACTATCTGGAGCACATCGTCGTGGCGTTCGCTGCGGGCGTGAAGGTTGTGCTCACACCCACCAGCCGAGACGACATGTACTTCGGCCTCGTCACACCCGAGCCGGGTAAGCCACGCCACGCGCCGGAGGATTTTCTCGATCTGTTCCGCGAGCGCACCCGGCCGTTCTCGGGGCGACTCGGTGAGCTCCGCGACAGCATCACCCCCGACCACACCATCGTGTACACGCCGCTGGAGTACCTGACCGTCCGCGAACCCTGGTTCCGGGACCGGATCGCTATCGCCGGGGACGCGGCGCACACCAGCCCTCCGCACCTGTCCCAGGGCGCGGCGATGGCGGTGGAGGACGCGGTCACCCTCGCCGCGGCCCTGGACCAGCACGACGGCCTACCCGACGCGCTGGATGCCTGGTATCGACGGCGACGCGACCGTGCGCTGTTCGTCGCCGACGCCTCCCTGGCCCTGCTCAAGCAGGAGAACGGCGACGAACTAACCGCGGCGGATCACGAACTGCTGAGGCAAGTCGTACCGAATGCACAGGTACGGCTGTTCACGGAGGCCTACTGATGCGCGCCTACCTGCTGCCTGCCGAGGGCGCTCAGCCAGAACTCACCCAGGCACCCGCTCCGGAGCCGGCGCCCGACGAGGTGCTGGTGCGGGTGCACACGTCCTCGGTGACCCCGCACGACGCGATTGTCGCGAGCGGCGCTGCCGCCAGGTACATGACCTACCGCTTCCCGGTGGTGCTGGGCAGCGACCTGGCCGGCACCGTCGAAGCCGTCGGCGCGGAGGTCTCTGACCTCTCCCCCGGCGACCGGGTCTTCGGACTGGTCCGCGAGCTCGTCGCCGCCCGCGGCTCCTTCGCCGAGTTGGTCTCCGTGCCGCGGGAATGGGTGTGCCGGACCCCGGAGACCGTGGACGACACCTCGGCCGGCGCGCTCGGCCTGGCCGCGCTCACCGCGCTGCGTTGCGTCGACGCGATCGAAGCCGGCGCCGGTGACGTCGTCCTGGTCAACGGAGCCACCGGCGGCGTAGGCAGCTATGCCATCCAGTTGCTGGCGGCCCGCGGGGCAGCGGTGGTGGCCACCGCCCGCCCGGGGGAAGAGGCACGTCACGTGCGCGAGCTGGGCGCGGCCGACGTCGTCGACTGGACCGGTGGTGATCTCGCCGAGCGAGTTCGCACACTGCATCCGGATGGGGTAACCGCGATCATCGACCTCGTGAACCGCAACCCTGCCAACCTCGCCGACCTTGCGGACGCCGTGCTCGCTCCCGCCGGTCGGGTCGCCTCTACCGGGCATGCGGCTGACCCGGATCGCTCAGGGTCGACCAACATTCGAGCCGGCGTCGACCAAGACGCGCTGCGCACGATCGCCGAGCTGGCCGGTGACGGACGTCTACGAGCGCCCATCACCCGCACGTTCGACCTTGCCGATCTCGATCGCGCCTTCGCCGCGTTGGGCGGCGGAGCGGTCGGGAAGATCGCCATCCGGATCTGAACAGCGCGAGGGCCGGGGACGGCATGCCGTCCCCGGCCCTCGCGTCGGAGGGCTCAGGACGTGTTCGCATCGTCTTGCGCCGCAATCGGCGGACGCCGGACAACCACCGTTGCGGGTCGACCCGCCTCTGCGCCCACTACGCGCCCACCTCTGGATGCGGCAGGACCAGGAACCGCCTCGTGGCGGCGAGTCGCTGCCCCGTGTTTGCCGGCGAGCGTCGCGGGGGGCCGGGACGGGTCCAGTGCTGCCGCGTCGGTCAGCCGGAGCGGTCTCCTGTCACGCGTTCGGGTGTCGTGTCCACGACGAAGCGCCGATCTAACGTAGTGCTCGTCGCAGAAGACAACACCCTCATTCCCAAACCATTGAGGTGACCGAATGCTTGCCCGCAGGAAACTGACAGCAATCGCAGCTGCTATTCTTTTTAGTCTGCTCTCAATCATTTTCATCGCGGCGCCCGCTAGTGCCTTCGAACTACGCAAGGTTGGCCCTTTCGATTCTTTGCTGGACTGCCGCGCCGACCGCTCGATTTATATCAAGCTCTACGACGACGTGCGGTACTGCTATTTTGACAAAGACTTTCGTGCTTATTTCTTCTCATATGACTACCACTCGTGATGGCAGGTAGCCGACTGCCCCAACGTAGGTGAAGGCCGACTCGTAACCGCAGTTGATGGTGATCCTTGGACTCTGCGTGGTGGTGTTGTCGGCGCCGCGGACGGAACTGATCTCGTGTTCACTAGCCTGTCGGAGCGGCAGTCCGGCGTTGGCGTCGTGGGCGGGACTCATCCACGTTCGCATCAGAGCATCACCAGTAGTCGACGAACTACTGGTATTCGGTGAACATGCAGATCGTCATCGGCGCCGACACCCAACTCGTCGTCGCGGTCGGTGAGCGGTTGCCGGGTCAACCGCTACTGCACCGTCTATTCGGACTCCGGCACGTCGTGGCTACACCCGGTCCCGCATGGCCGCAACATCGGCACGAGCCGCCACCTGACTGGGCACGCATCGAACCCTTCCGTACCCGGATGAAGAACTCGGCAGCGCCTCGGTCTCCAAAGACCGATTTCAAGTCACCGACGAAGTCCGCGAGGGGATCCCGACGGGTCCTGAAGACCACTCAGCGGCCGGGTGATTTCCAGGGGTGGTCGCGAATTTCCGCAAGAAGGATTCGGACACCGCGTTATCTGCCGACCAGGACGCAATCGAGGTCGAGCAACACTCCTTCGAGTCGATCCGGTCGGGTCTGTCCGGCGCGTCGGCGGCTGGACAGGTTGGCGCCACGCCGACCGTCGAGGGAAGCCCTCGCCGCAGCCACCGGTTGATCCAGGCAGGCGACCATCGTCGGGCGAGCCGTGCGGCGGCTCAGCGCAGCGCGCGGTTGGCGGCGAACTGGCGGGGGCGATCTGTTTCACCGGCTCGTCGCGGGCGAGGCCGTCATCTGCCGGCGTCGATGAACCACAACGACCCGCAGCAACCGAGTCTTCGCCGGCCGCGAACGAGGCGCGGGCCACTTCGAAGTCGGTGATGGATCTGTCGTCGCTCGTTCGCCGACGGTCGGCTGACCCTTCCATGGAGACGCCGGATATCAGGATCGGGCGCGGAAGTGGAGTTCGGTCACATCGCCGGGTCGGATGAGGCCGTCTTCGACAGCCCGCATCAGCATGTCGGCTTTGGTAGGACATGGGCGTCCGACATCGGCGTATTTGATGCGAGCCCGCCGAATGTACATGTCGACGGTGTGCGGCGAAATGCCCATACGACGAGCGACAGAAGTTTTGGACATCGATTGAAACCACCACAGGAGCGCGGTTCGCTCCTGCTCCGATAACCGGGGTGCATCGATGCCGTTGTTACCTACCAGCGAGCCAGCCGTCGTCGGTGTGACGTACGGCCGGTCCGTGGCCGCGGCAACGACGGCGTGCAATAGGTGTGCGCGACCCTCGTTCTTAGCGACGAACGCGCTGGCTCCGGCGTCCTGTGCCGACAGCACCAGGTCCTGCTCGGTGAACTGTGAGAAGACAACGATCCGTTGTCCCGCGTCGGCTATCGCCGGGATGTCATCGACGGCGAGCCGACCATTCAGGTTCAGGTCCATGATGAGGACATCGGCAAGCGCCCGATCAATATCGAGTTCGTCGCCGGTGTGATGGATGAGCACGCGTGGCTCCTGGCTCAACCAGGCGAGCACGCCCTCGATCACCACCGGATGATCGTCGATGACACTTACTGAGATGGTGTCTGGAGTCCCCATCGGCTCTCGACCCATATTTCGTTTGTCTCCTCGTCATAGAGCACTGCGTCCGGTACGAGGCCCACCAGAGTTTCTGCGCAGTCGCCGACGGCCGAGATCACGACCTCGGTTGCGTCGACCACCACGGTGACTCGTGCTGAAACGTCGGCTGAGGCCAGGACCTGCAGTGGGGCTTCAGCGAGCCGGCGCCGGACCGCCGTTGGCAAGTAGGGTGGATCGCCGTAAGACATAAAGGTCACATCGACACCACGGCGTTCGGCGACGTCCGCGCAGGCGCGTAGTTCGTGCAGCAAGGGATGGTCCGTGTCGTCGGTCTCGGCGAACAAGCGGCGCAATCGGGCAGCCTCGATACCTGCCTGCCGCTGGACACGCAGATCTTCAGGATCGAGCCTCTGTAGTGAGAGCCCACGCAGCAAAGGACGCACCCGGAGACTCAGTTCCTCGTACCGGCGTTGGCGGGCGTCATGGACGGCAACCCGCGCCGCGTGTCGGGCCATACGTTCTTCCTGCTCGCGGGCATGGACGGTGGCCTCTCGCGCCACGTCGATCAGCCAGCGAGCGAACGTCGCATAGAGCATCTGAACGCCCACGGTCGCGCACACCACCGCCAGAAATCGGGCGGCGGTGATCCGGTCCCACGCACCGTCCGCTACCAGCGCGACGAGCGTCGCGACGCTGTTGACGGCCAGCAGGACACCCGCCTCCCAGACCGGTCGTCCCAGCAGGAAGAGCACACCGAGCCAGCCCACCGTGTTCCAGGCCCAGGACACGTCGCTCAACGCTTGGCCCGGCGGATAAG
This sequence comes from Cryptosporangium aurantiacum, assembly GCF_900143005.1. Classification (NCBI taxonomy): domain Bacteria; kingdom Bacillati; phylum Actinomycetota; class Actinomycetes; order Cryptosporangiales; family Cryptosporangiaceae; genus Cryptosporangium; species Cryptosporangium aurantiacum. Next base: position 11,463 of record NZ_FRCS01000030.1, on the reverse strand, counting down.
CGCTGACCGCCAGGACACCTGCCGTGACCGCCACTCCGGCGAGCACTCGTGCCGTCGCCGCGGAGAGCGCGTCTCTGAGCAGCAGAACGGACCCGACGATCTGCACAACTGTGACGATCAGCCACGCGCCCAACTCCGCGATCAACGGGTCGTAACTCGCCCAACCGCGAAGGAGGATCAACACGTCGTAGCCGAAGTGCCAAACCGCACCGATCGCCACGACGCTGACCGCGACGGCCTTCGCGTATCGCGCCGCTATGTCGTTCGCGGAGGACTGGTCAGCCATCGGGCCACCGCATGACGATCGTGGTTCCTGCACCCGGCGCGGTGACGACGTCGGCGGCTCCGCCGGCCGCCCGAATCCGGCCGAGAATCGACTCGCGCAGACCTCGGCGGCCCGGCGACACCTTCGCCGGTTCGAAGCCGGCGCCGTCGTCGCTCACGGTCACGACCGCACCGTCGCGCATCGACTCAGTCGAGAGCCGAACGTTTGTCGTTCCGGCGTGCCTGCCGACGTTGCGAAGCGCTTCATCCACGCAGGCGGTCAGCGTCTCCGCTATCTCGGCCGGCACCGTCACCGGTGCAAGGTCGAGAGCAACCCGGAGCCTCGGAAATTTGCGAATCACCCCGTCGCGAAGCAGAACGTCGAGACGGATCTTCTCGCCTGGCTCAAGGCCGCCCACGGGTTGGACACGTACCGCTTCCAGCACCATCAAGTCGTCGGACGCGCGCCGCCGGAGTGCATCCGATTCGCCACCGATGACGCCCGTGCTGACCATCGTCAAGGTCGCCAGAACAGTGTCGTGCATCCGGCGTTGTTGCTCACGTTCGTCAGCCCGGGTGGCCTCTCGAGCGCGCTCCAGACTGCGCTGCTGCGCCGCCTCGGCCAGGACCACGTCCGCCGCTCGCCCTGCCCGTCTCAACGTGAGGCTGATCGTCGCCGCGAGCAAGACTTGAAGTATCAGAACGACCCCTGCTTCACCAAATCCTCCGCGGCCGACAGTGTGCGCAGCGACGATCACAAGGCCGACCGCCGCACCCGCTGGCTGACGCAATCCAAATTGGACAGTGAATACCGAGACGCTCGCGAGTAGATCGACCCAGCTGGTGCCCGAGGACGCCGCAGCCAGCTCCGCCGGAACCAGCCGCATGTAAGCGAGACACAGCATGATGACGACCGCCGCATCGGCGACGACGAGCATCTCCCGCATCGGAGGCCGCCGAAAATGCATCGCAAATAATCCCACCCAGGCCAGCAGTCCGCCCGCAGCGGCGTAGGTCAGGCCGGCATCAGCAGGCGGCGCAAGTCCGATCACCGCGATGACGCAAGCAACCGCGGCACTCGCCGTCCGGAAAACCAGGATGATTCTCGTGAGCGCTCGATCGACGCCCTCACCAGCCGCGCCATTGCCGTCATCGATCCCGCGGGCGCCCTCGGGCCGGGCGAGACAGGATCGGATGCGCTTGCGTGGCTCGACGTTCTTCTCAACCACGTAGTCACATTATGAATAAAGGTCCCGATCTGTCAGTGGTCGTCAGCACGTGGACAAGTAGCACTATTCGTGCTAATGCGCACGGGCAGCCCGGTTATCCGAGGCGTCGATTTCGAGAGCACTCAGGCGCACAGACGCTGACTACTTCGACTCCGGTGCACCTCGATCAGCCAAGCCTCGAGGCAGATCGCACTGCGTGGCGGGCCAGCTCAGCGCGAACGAGGGGAAAGACCTCGGTCGCCAGCCGCTCCAGGTTGTCTAGACACGTTTGCGCGTCGCGGGTCAGCTCAACGTGGCACAGCACTCGGGTGCAGCCCGAGCCCTCGATGCCCGCGAAGAGCCGAGCGGCGCAGGCATCGGGTTCCCCGACCGGATGCCATTGCAGAAGGCGATCAGCGATGGCGGCCGCTCGCGCCGCGCCGGTATCCGCAGATCCGGCACCCCGACGTCGGTCGTCCGGCGCTCGATCGACGGGCACGGAACCGCGCGCGACGATGGACTCTGCGCGTGCCAACATGAGCTCGCGAGCATGCTCCGGCGTGTCGGTGACCTGGGCGTAGACCGAGAAGGCGTGGTCGTATCCGAATCTGGGGAAGCCGTTCGCAGCCGCGATGTGAGCGTGCTCTTCGACCAGGTCCGCCTTCGCCTGCGTGCTCTTGTCGAAGTACATCAACATGGGCAGTCCCCGGCTGGCCGCGGTCGGAAGGGAAGCCGACGAATTGACCGCGACGTGGATGGGCGGGCCGCCCGGGGTCGCCGGGCGTGGCACCGTTTGCGCCGGCGGGAAGGCGTAGAGGTCGGTAGCCGCCGTCGTGTCCCCGCTGAACGCCGCGATTGTCCGGTCCAACGCCGCGGGAAAGCCCCGATCCCAGTAATGCCGGCCGGCGCCGATCACCTCGTACTCCATCCCCGGCTGTCCTCGCCCGACACCGAGGCTGAACCGGCCGTCGGACAGATGGTCCAGGAGCGCGGCTTGTTCGGCCACGTGGACCGGCGAGTGCAGCGGCAATATCGTCACTGCGGTCCCCACGCGAATTCGCCGGGTGCGTCCGAGCAGGAATGCCGCCATCGCGAGCGACGAAGGGCTGACGACATCCGCCGCCAAGTGATGCTCGACCACCCAGAGGTCGTCGACCTCGAGGTCCTCGGCTCGGCGTGCCAGGTTCACTGTCCGGGCCAGCGCGTCGGATTCACTCTGTGCGGGCCCACGCTGAGCGTTCAGGAGTACACCGAAACGAACGGTCATCGGGACTACCTCTCGCTGGGTTCCGGGCATCACGTTTCGCTCGCGAACCGGCGCGCGCCCATCGCGAGCGCGAGGACGCCGGCGGCGGCCAGCATGAGCAACTCGAGGGCGACCGGCGGTATCCAACCGCCCCAGGTCACCAGGGCGGGCCCTCCGGAGGTGCGGCGCAGCGCGTCGACGGCATAGGTCAACGGGTTGATCAGGCTTACGACGTGGAGCCCTGCCGGCAGCCCGCTCGGAGGAAACAAGGCCCCCGACAAGAAGAGCAGGGGCATGGTCGCCAGTCCTAATACAGCCTGGAAAGTCTCCGTGCGGCGTACCACGACCGCGATGAACGCACCCGCGGTAGTGAGCGCGAGGGCTACCACCGCGAGCTCCACGAGCAGGGCCGCCAGCACGGTCGGGCGGTAGGACATCCCGACAACGCCGGCGAAGCAGAGCAGGAGACACGCCTGCACGGTGGCGACAGTCGCGCCCCCGAGACACTTGCCGATGAGCAGTGTCCCCCGGCTCACGGGAGCGACCAGCATGCCTCGGAGGAAACCGATCTCGCGGTCCCGGATGATCGACGATCCGACGCCGAGGGCCGGCGCCTGCGCAGCCATGACCAGGATCCCGGGAAACAGGAACTGCTGGTAGTCGCCGCCCCGGATCACACCGTTGAGCCCACCCCCGAGGACGAAGAGGAAAAGCAACGGATTCATCAGCATCAGGACGATGTGCATCGGGTTTCGGACGAGCCGTAGCATCTCCCGGCGCCAGAGCACCCGAATCGCGCGCCACTCACGTGTCCCCCGGTCCGGGGCCGGCGTGATGGGCGTCGGAGCTGATGCCGGCATCGCGGTGACCTCATCCGTCCTCATCGGGGATCCCCCACCGGTTCACCAATTGTCCGGCCGGTGTGGTGCAGGAACACGTCGTCGAGGCTCGGCTTGACCACGGTCACGGAGGTCACCGGAACCGTGACTGCCTGGATCAGCGCCGGTATGAGAGCTGCCCCGTCAGTAGCTCGGACTCGCACCTCGTGGTTGACCAGCGCCGCCGCGAGCCCGAGCTGGGTCCGCACGGCGTGGACCGCTGCCGCGTCGTCCGCCGTTCGGAGGCACACCAGGTCGTCCCCGACCGTTGACTTGAGGTCCGCCGGTGACCCTTCGGCCACGACCGAGCCACGATCGATCACGGCGATTCGCCCGCAGTTCTCGGCCTCCTCCAGGTAGTGCGTAGTGAGGAAGATCGTGATCCCCTGCCGTTGCCGCAGTTCGTGCAGGCGCGTCCAGATGTTCGCTCTGCTGTGCGGGTCGAGGCCGGCGGTGGGTTCGTCGAGGAACAACACCTCGGGTTCGTGCATCAGACCGCGAGCGATGTCGAGCCGCCGACGCATGCCTCCGGAGTAGGTCCGGACCGGTGATCGGCCCCGCTCGGCCAGATGCATGATTTCGAGTACGGCGCCGGCGCGCCGCCGCGCGTCACGCCGGGACGCGCCGTACAGCTCGGCGTGGAACGATAGATTTTCTATCGCGCTCAAGTCCTGGTCGACTGTGGACTCCTGGGTGACGAGCCCGATCCGTCGGCGCACCTCGTGGGGTGCCCGGTTTATGTCCTGCCCCGCCACCGATGCCTCACCGGCGGTAGGCCTGATCAGGGTGCACAGCATGCCGATCGTCGTGGACTTGCCCGCGCCGTTGGGCCCCAGAAATCCGAATGTCGTGCCTCGTGGCACGGTCAGGTCCAAGCCGCGGACGGCCGTCGCGTCCCGGTAGGCCTTGCCGAGCCCACGGGTCCGGACGGCGTTCACCGCGCGCGCACGGCCAGCACCGTGCGATAGAGATGGCCGTCCTCCGGTTCGTCCACCGGTCGACCGGCGACCTCAACCCAGGCGTGTCCACGGAACGGTTCCGTCCGAACGCCGCTGCACCAATCCGGCCAGCTGCCGCCGATGCGGGCGAACAATGCCACCGCAACGGACCGCTGCAGGCAGTGCTGGCCGGCGCAACGCCGGCTGACTGCCACCACCGCGCGGCGTGCGCGCCGCGCCTCGGCTTCGGAAGCGGCCGCAGCACCTCGGCTGGCGAGCGTCAGCCACCGGCATAGGCGGGCCGGAGGCCGAGTGATCAGCAGCCGGGCCACCGCGACCGCCAGCATTGCCTGAAGGCGATCTCGTACCGGCACCCGGGGCGCCGACTCGAGCACCACGGGCATGCTCACGGTGTCACCAGCCCGGCCGAGCGCAGCGCGGCCGTGAACGTGACCACGTCCTGATCCGCCGTGTCGGCGCCGACGCCGAAGCGCTTGCGCAGCTCTACGGCGACCAGGTCCTCCGCGACGCCGCTGGTCAGCATCAGCAGTATGGTTGCGCCGGTGTCGTTCAACTGGAAGTAGCGTCCGGTGCGCTCGTCGAGCAGCACCATTCCGTCGTCCGTCGGCGTCAGGCTGACGGAATCGGCGAGGGTCAGGGACATCTCAGACACCTCTCGGCTAGGCCGTGCTGGGCGTCGCGGCGAGCCCGAGCGCGGAAGCGGATATCGACCGCAGCCAGGTCTCGCAGGCGAGCGTGCGGAAGAGGGGGATCAACGTGCGCGACGTCGGGTGCAGGCCCAGCACGGCCGAGCGGAACATTCCCGCGTCGACCAGCCCCAGCTCGGCGAGTCGCATGCCGTCGCACAATTCGAGCAGTTCCGGCCGATGGCGCTTCAGACCCGCGTACACGTCCGCGCTGTACTCCGCTTTGGACGGACGACCCAAAAGCTCGGGCGGAACGATTCCCCGCATCGCGGCGCCGAGCACGGCCTTGTAGGAGCGCGGTTCGGCACGATCGGCAATGCGGACGGCCAGCACAGCCTCCACCACGCGGTCGTCGAGGTACGGAGCGTGCCAGGACACGCCGTGCGCGGAGGTGAGCCGATTCACCTGACGGATGGAGGCACCGCACTCGCGCACGGTCTGCAGCACCACGTGCTGCCCTCGCAGCGGATGCAGGGGCGCGCAGGTATGGGCCGACCCGAGCAGGGCATCCCGCATCGTCGTCACTGCGTCGGGCGTCGCCCACGGCGGAAGCGTGATTGCGACACCCCAGTCCGAGCAGGGTATTGCCTGCCTGGTGGGTGGCGCGCCGAGAGCGCGCCCGGCGTCTGCGAGCCACCGCCCGTAGCTACGGTTGTCCCACAGCTGGCGCAGGGTCTTCGGCACCGACCAACGGCGAAGCGCCTGGTGCATCCGCAGCGTCTGCAGGTAGCGCACCGGTTGCTGACGGATGACCGTGTGGTCGTACATCGGGAGGGCGTAGAAAAGCTCGTCCCCCCCATGACCGGTGAGATGGACAGTGGACCCTAGTTCGGCGAGCCGACGCGCCTGGAGCCCCATGATGGCCCGGCCGCGTATCCAGGCGAACGGTGCTTCCGGATCGGTGCGGTCCGTGGTCAAACCGGCAAAGTTCAGCGGAACCTCACTCGGGGGTATCACCACGTGCCGGGCGCGTGGCAACTTCGCTGCGGCTCGCGCGGACCAGGCGGCGTCGTCGTTGGCAAGGTCTCGTCCGCCCCAGCGCATGGTCACGAGTTCCGCGGGACCGGATGCTGCGAGGAAGCACAGACTGGTGGAGTCCATTCCACCGGACAGGTCGGCGCTCAGGGTGCCGCCCCGCGCGGTGCGCAACGCTACCGCCTCGGTGAGGGCGTCACGCACAGTCGCCGCGTCGGCCACCGGTGTGTCCGGATCCGGAGGCCTCCACCACCGGACGACGCGGGCGCCGCTATCCCGCCTGAGTTCGAGGTAGTGATCGGTGGCCACAGGCTCCACGCCCTGCCAGTCGCTCTGCTCGCTCAGCGGCCAGGGCGGGGAGGGCGACAACAGATGCCGTGCCACGTGAACGACGTCGAGCCCGGCACCGGTCAATTCCGCCAGCGCCAACGGTCCGTTCGCCACCACGGTGACGCCGGCCATCTCGGCGTGGTAGAGCCGGTGCACTCCCGACACGCTGCCTTGCGCCCGCACATCGCCGTTCGCCGACCCGAACAGGAACCAACTACCGGGTAGCCGCGTCGCTACCCGGTCCAGGTCGTCGAGCCGCGCCACCGGACGGAGAAGGTCGTCCAGGCGGCCCGCCGTCACACGGGTGAAGCCCAGAACAACCAGCCGTACCCCTCGATCGCTGACGGCCTCGAGGAGTTCGTCGTCGGCCCATGATCCGACGATCCACGGTCTGCCCGATGCGTGAGCGACACGCCGGTGGCCGGGCTTGAGGTTCAGCAGGCGTGCAACGTGTTCACCGGCCTCGGTGTCCGGTAGGAGTACGAAATCCATGCCCCTGCCCTTCTGTCGGAGGACCGAATCGACGGGTGCGCCAGCGGGACGCCCGTCGATGAATGACTACGACGAGCGCCCCACCGGCCTATCGGCTCAGGCGAGCGTCACGGGCGGTCGCACCAGAACCAGCACTCCCAGAAGGTGTCGACTCCGCCGCCGCCGTTACCGAGCGTCAGCTCGGCGAAGTCGCCCACCTCGATGAGGGTCGGCGACACGTAGGTCGTCTCGTCCGTCATTGCGCTTCTCCTTTCGCGGGTTGCCCGGCCAGCCCGGGCGCCACGGCATCGACGCTAAAGAGGACAGACAGAATTTCCACGACACGTGTTCGGGTGACCCCGGACCAAGTGACACCTGTTCGAGTGACTTTCCATCGCGAGACGTCCTGGCCACGATCAATCAGGGTCTTGCGCGCGGTGCCGTTCTGGCGGCGCCGTCCGTCGGGAAGTTCGACGTCGGCGGCGACCACATGCACCCACTGCTCGCGGTACAGGTTGAGGTTCCCCCGGTTTCCCGGACGGCCCTGGTGTGGTGGTCAGGCCGCGGCGGCGGGGCGGCGGCGCCATGGCGGCGCCGACCCAGTAGCCGATCGACGCCGACTGCAGTGCGCCGCGGATGATGTGGCTCAGGTTGACCGGCCGACGAGCTCGTCGGCATGGTCCACGATGGCCCGGGAGAGGCTGCGTCCTGCCGCCTCCTCGGTCAAGGCCATGTCGATGGCGGCGACCTGGGCGTCGAGGGTGAAGTACGGGTCGTCGCGCTCGGGATTCCAGGGTGCGAGCTGGTGCTCGCACAGCGGTTCAGTGCTCGACGACATCGACGGGACCGGCCGCGGGACCGCACCCGCCGACGGCGTGGCCGGATCTGGACCGGTCCGGAAGAGAGAGTCATGCCTGTGCCGCCGCCGGGCCTCTCCGGGCTGCCATTGTGGGCAGGCACGGCGCGACGGCGTGCCGCGCTGCGAGACGTTAGCGCCGCCCGTGTCACCAACGGGTCTTTGCCTAGGAGGCGACCGAACCGTCCTCGCGCCCCCCTGGCCTCACACGCCAGACGCTCTGCAGCTACTCGCCTGCGGCGGGCGTCATCGTCAAGCCGGATAGGCCAGGGTCGGAGCGCCGCGGCGTGGACAGCTGGCCAAGAAAGGCCAGCTCCGCGAGTTACGGAGCTGGCCTTGTGCTGCGATCCGCGCATAAATCGCGGCGGCCATACTTCCGTGAGAACCGCTCCACCCGAGCCGTTTACGCAGATCAGCGAGCCGATCGGCCGTAACCTACGCTAACGCAATTCAGACAAAGCGGTTCGAACCTCTTGCGTGGACCAAAGTTGTCAAGACAAGAACCGCATCTTCGCAGTTCAGGGCGACGATGCGGCCGTCTCTGCGTTCCGCCAGCGCGGGTGACGCGTAGCCGGTTCACTCGTCCGACTCAGTCGGTATGCCTTCCTGGTCCTGCCGCCGCGCCTCCAGCGTCGTGGCGAGTGGGGCCTGCGTGAGTCTGACCACCGCTCGACCGCTCATGTCGGGCCGTCTGACGAAGCGAAGCCGATCTTGGCGCGTCTGCGTTCGCTCAACGCAACAGCGCCTTCAGGACCAGGATGACGTCCAAGTCAGTCGGACCGGGTCGCGATCAGGTCGGTCAGCTCCGCGGTCCGCTGCGCGGTCCAGTTGTCCGGGGGCGCGATGTCCGCCCAGGCGGGCACCGGTTCCGAGCCGTAGCTGTGCCCGTGCCCGGCCGGCACCCCGGTGGAGAAGGCCATGTCGGCGGTCACCTGCCAGAACGTCACGAACGGGTACCAGTGGATGTCGGTCGACACGTCGGCGCCGCGGGGCTCGCGCAGCCAGTCCGGACGGCTGAGCATCAGCCGCGGACTCCACCACACGATCGGGTCCGACGCGTGCTGCAGGTACGCCACCCGCGGTGTCGACCACGCCGACGCCGGACGGTCCAGGTCGGTGGCCGGATCACGGGCGAAGCGGATCGTGGCGCCGTTCTCGTAGCTGGGCAGGATCTCGGTGCTGCCCGGATCGCGGTCGGCGACGAACTGGCGCCACAGCTCGTTGCGGTTGGGCGGGCCGACGAGCAGCATGCCGTCGACCCGGTTGCGGATGTCGTCGGCGCCGCTGAACGCCGACTCCGCGCCGAACGAGCCCAGGCTCTCGCCGAACAGCAGCAGTTTGGGCCGTTTGCCCACTGCCAGCTTCGACCATGCCCCGTACACGGCGTTGAACAGGTCGCGCCCGGCCTGCCGGGCGCGTTCCTTGTCGACCAGGAAGGACAGCCAGCTAGGCAGGTACGAGTACTGCATGCCGACCATGGCGGAGTCGCCGTTGTACATGTACTCCAGCGGGTCGACGCCGTCCTGGTCGACCCAGCCCGTGCCGGTCGTGGTGATCACGAGCAGCACCTTGCGGTCGAACGCACCGGTGCGTTGCAACTCCGCCACGGCCAGGGCGGCCCGTTCCCGCGAGGTCGGCGCCGAGTCCAGTCCGGCATAGACCCGGATCGGCCGTTCGGCGCCGTTGCCGCCGAATCGCCGCAGCTCTTCGAGGCTGGGCCCGCCCGCGACGAAGCTGCGGCCCTGCTTGCCGAGCGACGCCCAGGACACCAGCGAGCCCGGACCGCCCGAACGTAGCGGATCCTGGGTCGGCGACACGTCGGGCTCGGTCTCGCCGTTGATCGCCTTGAAGCTGTTGTCGGTAACGGTGAAGAACCCGTCGAGGACCACGCCGTTGAGCACGCCCAGCGTCAGCAGTATCACCACCAGGCCGGCGAGCACCCGCGCGGTCGACGCCGGGATCACCCGTCCGAGCAGTCGGCCGACGCCGCGGGCCGCGCGGGACAGCAGCCGGATCAGGCCAACCAGGCCGGCGGCGAGGAGCAGGGCGAGCGGCAGGACGAGGAGGTACCGGGGACGTGCAGGCGCGTCCACGCCCATCATCTCGTGGATCTCCCGCTGCCAGCCGGCGCCCCGATAGAGGAAGAACAGCACGGCGACCGCGGCGCCGACAGCCAGGATGCGCCAGGCGGTCCGGCCGGGCCGGTGCATCGGGCGGCTGCGCAGCTTACTGGCCAGCCACACCGCCAGCACGCCGAGCCCGTAACCGATCGCCGCCGAGATGCCGCTCACCGCCCCCTGTAGCCCGGGCCCCCGCGGCAGCAGCGACGGCGTCAGCGACAGACAGAAGCAGGTCACCGCGGCGAGCAGCCCGACGTAGCCGTAGTGCCACCGATGCAGCAGTCGCCACCACCAGCCGCGTCGCGGTTGCGATGGATGCTCGGGCTCGGCGGGCGCCGGCACCCGCGACGTCGTGGTCGTCATCTCCGTGCCATCCTCTCCATCGCCTGTCATCAGCTCCACCTCCCGATACCGGCGGTCACCAGGACGCCGAAGCCGTTGACCGCCCAGTGCAGACCGATCGGGGCCAGCAGGCTGCCGCTGCGCCGGCGTAGCTCGCACAACAGCACCCCGGCCGCCGCCGTGAACACCACGGCCCCGGCGACGGCCACGACCTGCCCGGTCGGGCCGGGACCGACCAGGTCGGTCACCGCCGGGTTGACCCGATTGAGACGCAGCGACGGCAGCACGTGCCAGACTCCGAAGAGAGCCGACGACACCAGCGTGGCCGGAATGCCGCCCCACTTCCGACGCAGCAGCCCCCACAGCACTCCTCGGAAGGCGACCTCCTCGAACAGGATCGTGCCGAGCGGGATCACCACGAACGCGGTGTGCACCGCCGCGCCCAGGTCCGTGAGGTACCGCTCGTCGAGGAACGCGGACCGGGTGGCGGGCAGCCAGGCAGCCATCACGTACACCACGGCCACCGCGGCGGCACAGCACAACGCGTACGCCATACCACGCCGCAAGGACCGGCGGGCCAGGCCGACGTCGCCGGCACCGAGCCCGGCTACGCGGGCCAGCAGCAGCAACAGCAGGGCTCCGAGCGGCCCGGCGACAAGCATGGAGCCCGACGGCGCGAAGTGCCCGATGGCTAAGACCCCGGCCATGAGGCCCACCGTCGCCACCACGGCCCACGTCGATGGCGTCCCGCGGTTCGACGGCGCAGCTGTCACACCCTGAGCATCGCCGTCGTAGCCCAACCCCAGCCTCACCCCTGACGGATGGCCTGGCTCACCGTCGCGGCCAGGAGAGGTGTGAATCGCCCCGACGCGTCGAGAGGCAGCAGAGCCGCGAACCACCCTCGAAGAGGTTCGCCATGCCCTGTCGGGCACCGCTCTGGACGGTCATTCGATCAGCGCGGGGGCGGTGCGCACGAGGTGGGACCCCAGGCGAGAGGCCGCGTCAGGCGAGCCTCTGCACAACTTCGGTCCTCATCTGGCACCCCTCTAGGTCAAGCCCGGGGTCGTAGGGTGGTCGGTGGCGGGTCCGGGGAGTGACTTTTCCGAAGCGTCGATGTCGGGGTTGGAG
>NZ_FRCS01000029.1 GCF_900143005.1 Cryptosporangium aurantiacum | reverse complement strand
GGCGGCAGCCAGGTGGCCGGCAGGTTCGCGTCCGCTAGTCCCGCCCCGGCCATGGCTGCCTCTGGCAGGCCCGTGCCGGGGAGGCCCGTGCCGGGCAGGCCCGTGCCGGGGAGGCCCGTGCCGGGGAGGCCTGTGCCGGGGAGGCCGGTGCCGTACGGGGGGCTGTTGTCGGGTGCGGTTTGGTGGGCGGATTCTTCTGTCCAGACCGCGAGGACGGTGTCCCAGTCGATAGCCGCCTCGATACCGGCGGCGGGATCCGCGGCGTCGTCTGGGCGGGTGGCCCAGTCCGGTGGCACCGGAACCGGGTCATCGTCCAGGTACGCCCACTCCGCGGTGAGGGCGTCGTCACCGTCGAACCGGACCGGGGCCAGGCGCCGTCGTTTCCGGCCCGCCCGGCTGCTCTGCTGCAGATCCCGGGCGTGCACCAGCACCGCCAGATGCGGCTGCTCACCCCCATGAGTCGGAAGATGCGCGGTGTCCAGCCCGAGGCGGAACAGCTCCGCCAGCGCGTCATGACGACGCTGACACGGGCTTCGGTCGTCTTCGGTGTCCCGCCGGCCCGAAGCGGCATTCAAATACGTCTGCGCCAACGCACCGGCCTCCGGAGTCAACGTCCCGGCCAAATCCCACGTTCCGCCAAAGGTCTGCGCGTTGTAGACCGCACGGTCGGCCTCATCCGGCTCCCCACCGTCGCCGTCATCGTCCTCGGTTTCCGGGCGCAGATACGCCTCGATCCGCCTAGAGACGTGCTTCAACGCGGCCGGGTCCATCGTCAACGCCGGACCCAGCAACGCCTCCACCGCCTCACCCGCCAGGTCCGGACCGACCTTCTTCGCTAACCGGGCGGCGACCAGCACATGCGCCCGCGACACCCGACCCGCCCGGAACGCCTCCGCGAACACCGGATCGTCGGACAGATACCGGGCCACGTCCACCAGCTCCGAGGACTCCACCGGCGACACCTGCAACCGGGCCCGCAGCCACGACTTGGTCGACACCGCTCCGTCGTACTCCACCGCACCCCGCTGATGCACCACCCCCACGGTCGCGACCAGCGCGGCGTCGACCTGCGACCGAATCCGATACAACTCCCGCACCCGCTCACACAAGGCCCCGTCGGAGCCGCCGGTGAAGTCCTCACCAGCAACGACGGCCGCCGCCGCGGCTAACCGTCCGAGCCCTGTGTCCATACCCGCAACCCTATTCATCGCACACCCGTACGGGTATCGGGTGAACGGTATACCCCGGCCCTATGCCGATCGGTGTAACGCCCTGCTCGGAGGCACGACGACGGCACTGGTCGCCGCCGGCAACCGGGTGTCGACGCGATCCAGGTTCACCTCCTCAGCACGAAGTACGCGTCCGCGTCGACGTCATCGGCGCTGCGGTGGTACTTGTGCCGCATCCCGTAGCGCTCCGCCGCCGGCGAACCGCGTCGAGCAGCAGCGACGGACGATCATCGATCCACGGCCAGCCGATCAGCACGGACTGGCCGCCGGAGAGGACGACGCTGCGGTCCGCGAGGCCCATCCCCGGCTGCGCAGCCCGTAGTCGACGCCCGGCTGGCATCCGCCGAGACGAAGGTTCGCTCGAACACCGAGCGGACGTAGCGAAGGCAGGCCGGAAGCTCCGGGGCGCGGCGATCCGGGAGTCCCGGTATCCGGCTCAAGTCGGGATCGTAGATCCCGAGCACCGTGCTGTGGACGTCGTCCAGCAGACGAGGTTCCACGGCCGCGCCGCACACCGACCGCAGTACGTTCTGCAGGCTCCAGCAGGTCACCCAGCGCGCGGGTTTCACGCCGTAGAACGCTTCGAGCGCCGAACCTGGCACCCTGCCGTCTGCAGGGTCAGCCGAAAAGAATTCGCTCCCTCGGCTGGGCGTCAGGCGTCGACCGGAGTAGGAGTCTCGGCCGGAGCGGACGCCGGCGCCCCCGTTCCAACAGCCCGGCGACGGCGCAGGTGGATCCACTCGCCTCCCACCGCGACAACCACCAGAACGACCGTGCCGACGCTCACCCACGCGCCGAGGGCGGCGTACCGCGGCGCGTACCTGAAGGCGACGATGTGCCGCCCGGCCGGGACGTGCACGGCCGCCAGCCCGTGGTCCGCCCGCACGAGGTCGGCGGCCGTCCCGTCGACCGTGACCGCCCAGGTCGGCTGGATCGCGTCGGCGAGAACCAGGTATCCGGCGCCCTCGGCGTCGACGGTCAGCCGCATCTCGTCGAAACCGTCGGTGTGCCAGCGGACGTCGGCGGGCCTGCCGTCGGTGACGCCGCCCGGGGCGTCGAGCACCACGGCGTCGGAGGCGACCGAGCCGTCCGCGAGCAGGTCCAGGCGCTTCGCCGCGTCCGGCTCCACGATCGTGGCGGACGCCCAGCGGGCGCGCGGCAGCGCGGTCGTCCGCTGGTAGATCACCGCGTTCTCGACGTAGACGAGCTTCAGCCCGTCGTTGGTGCCGGCGATCGTGGACACCGCGGGGGCACCGTTCCGCCCGGCGACCACGAGCGAACCGCCGCGCACCGTGATCTCGGCGGTGAGCGTGGTGCCGCGCGGCACGTCCTCGGCGGCGATCGGGACGTAGAACGGCGTCCCGGCGCTGATCGCACGGTCCAGCCGGTCGGCCGAGGCCACCTCGCGGTCGCTCGCGTCGCGCAGAACGACCGAGATCCGCAGCGTGTGGGTGGCGGCGATCCCCGCCGTCGCCGGGGTGACGCCGATGCCCCGGATCGGGCCGCTGACCGGGACCCGCACGGTGACCGGCCGGTCGGCGGACAGCGTGTGCGTCGAGCCGTCTCCGGTGTCCTCCGTCTCCACACCGAACGGCTTCTGGGTCGGCGGGGTCACGTACTCGGCGATCGACAGCCGGTCGAGGATCGGGCTGGTCGGCGACGAGCCGTTGTTGAGCGGGTCCGGCCAGAGGAACGTCGCGGGTTTCGGCGGCGCGCTGAACTGCTCCCCCGGTAGCTTCTCCAGCAGCTCGGCGAATCGGGTCTCGACGAACGAGTGGCCCTGCAGCCCTCGCAGCCGGTGTAGCGAGTGGACGCCGCCGAGCACCGCGCCGGTCGAGCCCCAGAACCGCTCGTGGCCGAGGTTGGCCGCCAGGTGCTCGTGCACGCCGCTGACCGGGTAGAAGTCCTTCGGGTCGGTGTGCGGGTAGTAGTTCTGCACCCAGAGCAGGCCCTGCCAGGCCACCAGCAGCGGGATCAGCGCGGCGGCAAAAAACCGGCGGCGCGGCGGCGCGAACCACAGCCAGGCCGCCGCGCCGAGCGCGGCCAGCACGAACGCGACGCCGTTCTCCAGCTCGTCGTGGAGGAAGCCGAGGTGCGGGCCGCCGCCCGCGAAGCCCCATGCGGTGTCGTGGACCAGCGCGTACCGCCGCGCCCTCAGGTACAGCACGCCCCCGACGGCGACGACACCGGTCCACACCGCCACGCCCCACAGCGGCCGGAGGCGGTCGCGGCCCGGCACGCGATCCCGCGCCCGGTCGAGCAGCAGCCGGCGGCGGTCGCGGCCCGGCACACGATCCCGCGCCCGGTCGAGCAGCAGCTGGAAGCCGACCGCGGCCAGCACCGCGATCCCGAAGCCGAGGATGCTGCGGGCGCGGTCGACCGCGTTGTCCGAGAACAGGTACGGCAACCTCTGCAGTAGCGCCAGCGGCGGCCCGCCCAGGTAGATCACGACGCCCCAGGCGCCGGTCGCCGCCACGAAGAACCACCAGGTCGCGCGGGGCAGCGCCACCCGGCCGGAGCGGGCCAGCGCCACCGCGACGATCGCGAGCACACCGACCCCGGCCCCGACGTACGAGACCTCCTCGAGGAAGATCCGAGCCTCGTACCAGTACGGGCCCTGATCGGGCCGCACCGTGCCGAACACGTACGGCGCGATCGTGGTGAGCAGCACCTGGGTGGGAATGTGGTCCTCGGGCGTCTGCGCCCGGCCGCGCAGCAGGACCGTCGACATCGTCGACACCCAGGGCACGAGCTGGATCGCGACGAGCGCCGCGCCCGTACCCACACCCACCAGCGCCCGGATCCAGACGCCCATGGTGCGGCCCACCCACCCGTACTCGGCCACCGCCCGGACGACGACGTAACAGGAGCCGGTCGCCAGCGCGTAACCGGTGACCGCGGGGAAGCCGCCGAGCAGCATCGCGGCGACCGTGAGCGCGACCAGCGCCGCGTCCCGGATCCGCCGGTTCTGGATCACGCACTCCAGCGCCCAGAACAGCGCCGGGATGAACGCGGCGACCCTGGTCTGCGGCCAGTTCAGCCAGACGACCATGAACGCGCTGGTCGCGTACGCCAGCCCGCCCAGCAACGCCGCTGGTTTGCCGAGCCGCAACCGCCGGAGGAACAGGTAACAGCCACCGACCGCGACGACGATCTGCAGGAGCAGCACGTAGGCGGGCGCGAGCCAGGCCGGGAGGAACCAGAACGGCAGCGCGACCGGCGACGCCAGGCCGGCGTTCGGCGTGCCGCCGAGCGTCTCGCCGCCCAGGACGTACGGGTTCCAGGACGGCCACTCGCCGTCGCGGATCGCGTCGCCGAACAGCGCGGCGTTCGGGATCGCCGCGTCGACCGTGTCACCGAGGTCGTACGTCTGCCGTTCGACGCCGAGCAGCTGGCCGTCGGTGTACGGGCTGACCCGGCCCAGCAACCCGGTCTCGGTGAGCGAGGTCTGTCCCCAGAGCGGCGATCCGATTCCGGCGAGCGCGAACGCACCGATCGCCAGGACCACGACCGTGACCAGCGCGTCCGGTCGCCGCCGACGGCGCAGGTGTGAGGCGGGTTCGGCAGCGGCTTCGAGACGTCGGATGGCCAGTTCCTGGGTCGAACTCATCGGCCCGGGACGCTACCATCCGTGACTACTTACCCGCGGGTCCGAACCGCTCGGTGCGGATCGCGGCCGGGTCGTGACCGGCGTTTACCAGCAGGTTCGCGACGACCTCGACGAACGGCGTCGGGCCGCACACGTACATCCGCGGCTTGTCGTCCGGGGACCAGGCGGTCGCGGCGAGTAACCCCGCGTCGACCCGCCCGGCCGGCGTGGGCCATTCCGGTGGCGTCCGCCGGGTGTAGGCGTAGGTCACCTCGAACCCGAGCCCGGGCAACTCGTCCCGGTAGATCGCCTCCTCCGGGCTCCGCACCGAGTACAGCAGCCGGAACGGAACCGCGCTGCCGACCTGGACGCGGGTGCGGGCCATCGCCATCAGCGGCACGATCCCGGACCCGCCGGCGATCAGCTGCACCGGTTGTTCGTCGGCCGGACGCCAGACGAAGTACCCGCCGACCGGGCCGCGCAGCTCCAGCGGGTCGCCCACCTGCAGCACATCGGTCAGGTACGGCGAGACCTCACCGTCCTCGACGCGCTGCACGGTGATCTCGACGCGACCCGCCGCCGTCGCCGACGCGATCGAGTACGACCGCTCGGTGGAGTAACCGTCCGGCGCGGTCAGCCGGATGTCGAGGTGCTGGCCGGCGAGGTGCCCGGTCCACTCGGGGACGTCGAGCACCAGCGTCTTGGCGGTGGCCGTCTCCTCGCGCACCGCAGCGACCGTGCCGACCTGCCAGGTCAGCCGTCGGACCACGTCAGTCCCCCTCGTAACGCTGCTCGCGCCACGGGTCACCGTAGTTGTGGTAGCCGTTCTCCTCCCAGAAGCCCGGCTCGTCCTCGAGCAGCAACTGGATGCCCCGCACCCACTTCGCGCTCTTCCAGAAGTAGAGGTGCGGGACGAGCAGCCGGGCCGGGCCGCCGTGCTCGGGTTCGAGCGGCTCGCCGTCGAAGCCGAACGCGATCCACGCCTTGCCGTCGAGGAGGTCCTCCAGCGGCAGGTTCGTGCTGTAACCGCCGTAGGAGTAGACCTTCGCGTACTCGGCCTCGGTCTCGACGTTCTCGAACAGCGTGTCCAGCGACACGCCTTCCCAGTCGGTGTCGAGCTTCGACCACTTGGTGACGCAGTGGATGTCGACGTGCGGCGTCTCGTGCGGGAGCGCCTGGAGGGCCTCCCAGCCCCAGCCGTGGATCGCACCGGTCTCGGTGGTGATCGCGAAGTTCCAGTCCGCGAGGTCGACCTGCGGGGTAGGGCCGTAGGTGAGGACCGGGAAGTCCTCGGTCAGGTACTGGCCGGGGGGCAGCTCCCGGTGTTCCCGCCTACGCCCACCGAAACCAGGAGAAACAAAGCTCATCTGCGCCGTCGCTTTTCCTTGATCCGCACCGAGATCTGAATCGGCGTACCGGCGAAACCGAAGTCCTCGCGCAGCCGACGCTCGATGTACCGGGTGTAGGCCACGTCGACGGGGCCGGTGGTGAACAGCACGAACCGGGGCGGCTTGTTGCCGGCCTGGGTCGCGAACAGGATGCGGGTCTGCTTGCCGCCCCGCACCGGGTGCGGATGCGCGGCGACCAGCTCACCCAGCCAGGAGTTGAGCCGCCCGGTCGGGATGCGCTGCTCCCAGCCCTCCAGCGAGGTGTGCAGCGCCGGGGCCAGCTTGTCGACCGCGCGACGGGTGCGGGCGGAGATGTTGACCCGCGGCGCCCAGCGGACTCGCTGCAGGTCACGGTCGATCTCACGCTCCAGCAGCTCGCGGCGGTCCTCGTCGAGCAGGTCCCACTTGTTGAACGCGAGCACGAGCGCGCGGCCGGAGTCGATCACGGACGTGATGACGCGCTGGTCCTGCTCGCTCAGCACCTCGCTGGCGTCGAGCAGGACGACCGCGACCTCGGCGGCCTCGATCGCCGCCGCCGTCCGCAGGCTCGCGTAGTACTCCGCGCCGCTGGCGAACGTGACCTTCTTCCGCAGCCCGGCGGTGTCGACGAAGCGCCACACCTCACCGCCGAGCTCCACCAGGCTGTCGACCGGGTCGACCGTGGTACCCGCGACCGCGTCGACCACCGCGCGGTCCTCCTGCGAGACCGCGTTGAGCAGGCTGGACTTGCCGACGTTGGGGCGGCCCACCAGCGCGACGCGGCGGGGCCCGCCGGTGCCGAAGCGGCCTTCCGGCGGCGCGTCCGGCAGCACCTCGAGGACCTTGTCGAGCAGGTCACCCGAGCCGCGGCCGTGTAGCGCCGAGACCGGCCACGGTTCGCCGAGGCCGAGCCGCCACAGCTCGGCGACGTCAGCCTCGCCCTTGGTGTCGTCGACTTTGTTCGCGGCCAGCACGACCGGCTTGCCGCCGCGCTGCAGCACGCGGGCGACGGCGAGGTCGGTCTCGGTGATGCCGACCCGGGCGTCGACGACGAGCAGGACGGCGTCGGCCACGGACATCGCGTACCGGGCCTGGCTCGCGATCGCGGCGGCGCGGCCCTGGGCGTCGGGTTCCCAGCCGCCGGTGTCGACGAGCGTGAACCGGCGTCCGTTCCAGACCGCGTCGTAGGCGACCCGGTCCCTGGTCACGCCCGGGACGTCCTGCACGACCGCCTCGCGGCGGCCGAGGATGCGGTTGACCAGCGTCGATTTGCCGACGTTGGGCCGGCCGACGACGGCGAGCACCGGCAGCGAGCCGGGAGCCTCACCCTCGTCGTTCTCGTCGCCCTCGAGGTGCGCCAGCTCGGCGTCCGAGATGTCGTATTCCTCGACGAGCTGCGTCCAGTTGTCGCTCATCGGATCCCCGCTCCCGCCGTCTCCGAGACGACCCGGAGGACGGTGGCCACGACCTGGTCGAACGTCAGCGCGGACGTGTCGATCTCGACCACGCCGTCGGCCGCGGCCAGGAAGTCGACCACGGTCGAGTCGCGCTTGTCCCGGGTCGCGACCTGGGCGTGGGTGGCGGCCAGCGCGTCGGCGTCGTCGGTGCCGTGCAGCTCACGGGCGCGGCGCGCGATCCGCGCGTTCTCGTCCGCGGTGAGCAGCAGGCGCACGTCGGCGTCGGGAGCGACGACCGTCGTGATGTCGCGCCCCTCGGCGATGATGCCCGGGCCCTTCTCCTCCGCGAGGATGGCCTGCTGCCGGGCGATCAGGTCGGCCCGGACGTCGAGGTTCGTCGCGATCGCCGAGACCGACTCGGAGATCCGGGTCTGCCGGATCGCGCCGGTGACGTCGACGCCGTCCACCGCGATCCCGGGAGAGGCCGGGTCGGTGGTGATGTCGAGCACCAGCGCGCGGCAGAGCGTGGCCACCGCGCGCCGGTCGGCGAGGTCGACGCCGCGGTCGAGCGCCGCCCAGGTCACCGCGCGGTACATCGCGCCGGTGTCGAGGTAGCGCAGGCCGAGCTGACGGGCGACGGCACGGCAGACGCTGGATTTACCCGACCCGGAGGGGCCGTCGACGGCGATGACGCCCCGGAATCCCGGGTGCGCCGTCTCGGGTGTACTCAACGCCTGACCTCCTCATACGCCATGAACGTTCGCTGGCGCAGAGCGGTACTGCCGTCGACGCCCCTCCTATCATGCCCGGTCGGGCCGCATCCTCCGAACGCGGAGCGTCCGGGTCATCCGACGCTCACCTCGACGCCGCCGGAGAACGGCGAGTCGTGCAGCTCCAGCGTCGCGAGCTTCTGCCCCTTCGGGATGTCCCAGACCAGCGTGCCGTTGACGCTGTTGCCCGGGTTGATCTGCTCCAGGAACGTCTGCCCCTCGGAGTTGACGTAGATCGAGGCCTCACTGTCGGCGGCGTACTCCTGCCCCTGCGCGTTGTGCGCCTTCTGCGAGGAGGCGTCGAACAGCTGCGCGACGTCGCCGATGTTCTTCACGGTGACCGCCACCAGGCAGAACTGCCCCTGCGCGGTCTTGTTCAGGTACTCGGTCCCGACCGTGGTCTTGCCGCACTGGACGGACGTCACCGTGAACTCGAACTTGCCGTCCCGGACCGGGGTGTTGAGCCCGGCGGGCTTCTCCTCGCTCTTCGCGCTCTGCTCGGGAGCGTCGCCGCTGGGCGCCGCCGCCGTGTCGGTGCCGGCACCGCTGCCGCCCCCGAGCGCCCCCACGAGGCCGCCCGCGACGCACAGCGCGAGGATGCCGAGGAAGACGAACAGCACGATCTTCCCGCCGCTGGTCTTCTTCGGCGGCGGCGCGCCGTAGCCGCCCGGGCCGACCATCGCGCCACGGGGCGGGTAAGGCTGGTGAGGCGGCTGGGGCTGGTGCGGCTGGTGGTACTGCGGCTGCTGGTACGGGTCGTACGCGGACATGACTGAACCCCTTGGGTTTATCGAAATGGAGAAAACGAATTCCGCAGCGGCGGGCCACAGGCCGCGGCCCGCCGCCGCTCACCCCACCGCCGGTGCGCGCCCCTCCAGCGCACCGACGGTCCCGCGCACCTCGACGTAGAGGTGGCGCAGCTCGCCGGCCGTGGGTGCCAGCTCGTAGCTCCGGTGGTGCCCGGCCCGGGAGAGGGCCCACCAGAGGTAGCTCGCCCGGCCGGTCAGCGCCGGGCCCGCGTGCTCGGTCAGCATCAGCAGCTGTGCCCGGCGGTTCCGGCAGCCGGCGACCGCGGGCAGCGTGCGCTGCCAATAGGCGTCCAGGGCGGCCTCCAGCGCGAGCCGGAGCAGCCAGACGCAGATCCGCGGCCAGACGCCGGGAGTCCCGGCCACGGCCCGCCGCAGAACGTCCTCGGCACCGGCCAGGTACCCGCCCGCCGTCACTTCCGGCCCGGAGGTGGCAGCGGGCCCCGCCGTCACACCCGGCCCCGGCGTCGCACCGGGCCCCATCACTTCCGGCCCCGCAGCAGGGCGGTCAGCCGGGTGGTGTCGGCGACCAGCTTGGGCAGGTCACCGGAGTAGCGGCCGTGGGTGCCTTCCTTGCACGCCCGGAACGCGTCGGCTGCCCAGCCACCGGCGCGGTTCAGCCGCGGCAGCACCCGGCCGCCCGCCGCCGGATCGTCGAACAGCGCCAGCGCGGCCACCTGCGTGGTCGGCCCGGCCGCGCCCAGCACCGCGTCCACGTCGCGGTGCGGCTGACCACGGTCGATCCGGACCCTCCGGACCTGCTCGTGGCACGCGGCCTCGACCGCCGAGCGGCAGAGCGCCGCGACCACCGGCCCCCGCACGTCCTCGGTGAGCTCGTCGGTACGGGCGAGCGCCCGCGCGTCGTCCAGATACCGGTCGACCGGGTCGTGGTTGGCCCGGATCTCGATCCGGGAGTTCTCCCGCCGGGTGACCTCGAGGATCCGGCCACCGAGCCCCAGCCGCCGGACCGCCTCGGGCAGCCGGTCGTCGTGGGTGAACACCACGACCTGGCGGTGCGCGGCCAGCCCGGCCAGCACCCGGGCCAGGCCGTCGACCTTGGCCGGGTCCATGCTCTGCACCGGGTCGTCGACGACCAGGAAGCGGAACGGGCTCTCGGTGGCCACCGCCCGAGGCAGGAACACCGCCAGCCCGAGCGCCTGCAGTTCACCCTGGCTCATCACCGCGAGCGCCGGTGCGGCCGCGCCGTCGACCGCGGCCGGGAAGCTGACCCGCCGGCGGGTGCTCGACCCGTCCAGCGTCATGCCGGCCAGCTCGACGTTGCTCTCCTGCCGCAGCGCCTGCCAGATCTGCTGCGACCGCTCGGCGAACGGGGCGAGCCGGGCGGCCCGCAGCTCGCCGATCGCGCCGCGCAGCCACTCGATCGCGGCCTTCAGCTCGGTCAGCGGCTGTTTGGCCGCGGCCGCCTCGTCCGCCGCGGTCAGCCACTGCTGCAGTGCCGCGGCGGGGCCGCGCCAGGCGTCGTGCCGGTCCCGCAGCCAGGCCGCGACCGCGTCCGTGGTCCGGTCGACCGCGTCCCGCAGCCCGGGGTACTGCAACCGCAATTCGGACGCCAGGCGCAGCGGATCGTCGTCGGGATCAACGGTGCGCCACCGCACCAGCGCGTCCAGAAGCCCCGCCCGAACCTCCGCCGGCACCCCCTCCAGCCCAACCAGCCCGCCCCAGCCGTCCGAACCGCCCGCGGCGCCCGGGTCTCCCGGGCCTCGCGTCCCGTTCGGGCCTCCCGGGCCGTCCGGCAGGACGGCGCGCACCCTCGCGAGCAGATCGCGGGCCTTCCGCCGAGCGTCGGCGAGCGATTTCGCGGCCTCGCGGGCGCCGGCCACCGCACGATCGGCCTGCTCCAGCCGGTGCCGCGCCTCGGCGGCCCAGTCGGCGTCCAGGCGGCCGGTGCGGCAGACCGGGCAGTCCTCGTCCCCGTGCGCGGCGTGCCGCCCGACGGCTAACCGCAGCAGCCCGGCCAGCTGCTCGACCCGCTCGGTCTCCGGACCCGTTCCCCCGGCGACCCGCCCGGCAGCGGACTCCAGCGCCGACGCCACGTCCTCGGCGTACTCGGCGCCGGGCAGCGGCGGCGCGGCCAGCAGACGCCGTGCGGCGGCCACCCCGGGCTCGTCCACGTCGTCGGCGCGCGCCAGCAGAGCGTCGATCCCCGCCCGGTCGGGCCGGGGACGGGCCAGCAGCCGCTCGGCCTCCCGCGCCCGCTCGTCGGTGCTCGCCGCCAGCAGCGCGAGCAGCTCCTTCTTCCCGTCCCGGACGGCGTTCTGCCGGGCGGTCAGCTCCCGGCGCACGGCCTTCAGCCGCTCGTCCGCGGCGGTGACCGGTTCGATGCCGAGCAGCGGGGCCAGCGCGTCGAACAGGTCGCTGGGCCGCGCGGCGATCAACCGGCCGAGGTCGTCGGCGGTCAGGAACGGCCGGTAGACCTCGAGCGGCCGCTGCCAGCCGAGCGCCGCGGTGCCGTCGTAGCGATCCGCACCGTGGCGGACCTCGACGGCTGCCTCCTCGGGCGCGGTCTCGTCCTCGCCCCAGGTACGCCGGATCCGGATCGGCCGGGCGTCGCCGTCGACCAGCGCGTTCAGCTCGATCAGGCCCGGCGACGGCACGTGCAGGTTCCGCCAGCCCGACCGGAACGTGCCGGACCGCTCGGCCAGGCGGGCGCTGCCGCCGGTGAGGGCCAGCTCGACGGCCTCGGCGAAGCTCGACTTGCCCGAGCCGTTACGGCCGACGATCAGCGTCAGGCCGGGCTCGGGCCGCAGCATCAGCTCGGCCTTCGGTCCCACGCCGCGGAACCCGGCGACCGTGATCGACCGCAGATAGACCGCGGCCTGCTCGGCGTCGGCCGCCGGACGTTCGGGAAGTTCCACGCGCTCACCGGCCAGCACGGCCCGGAGTTCGTCCTCGCCCGCGTAGGCCGCGAGCACCAGGTCAGCGGTGCGGTCGGCGACGTCGTCCGTCGTCAGACGGTCGAACAGTGCGTCAAGCAGTACGTGCTCTCGATCCATGTCTCCCCTCCGAGGGTGCGTCGTAGTCGCGTAGCGACGCCCATCGGGCCAGACCCGTTTACTGGAACATGCTGGAGATTATGGGGAGACATGAGCACGCAGCGCAAGAGGAAAACGCTGGGTCTTGCTGGAGAACACTGGAAGCGACTAGGTTCGAGGCGTGTCCGAGACCGCCGAGGCGCTGGAGCGCCGCATCGACGATCTGCGGGCGGCCGTCCGCCGGGCCGTCACCGCGGGCGACCGGTCACGCGCGCAGACGCTGCGCGCCGAACTCCGGCGCGCCGAACGCGAGTGGGACATGGCGCTGGACGCTCTGGCCCCACCCTCGGAGCCGGACCCCGACGAGCCGCCCCCCGCCGACCACCGCGCGGCCGCCGCCCTGCTCCCGCTCCGTGAGCAGGTCCACCAAGCGCTGACGATGCTCGGCGCACCGGCCGCGCCGAAGCTGATCGTCCAGGTACACGAGGCGTTCTCCACCGGCGAGATGACGTCCGCGCGGCTGACCAGCCTCCGGCGCGACGAGGAGCGCTCGTTCCGGTCGGCGCCGCACGCGCGGCCGTACTACCTCTGCGCGGCGCTCACCGCGGACCTGCTCGCGCCGGCCAGGGGCCTGCTCGCGGTCTCGACCTGGTCGATGTCCACCCGCATCATCGGGCCGCTCAGCCCCCGCGTCGACTTCCTCACCGCCGCAGCGCGGCTGGCCGAGGAGATCCAGCGCCTGGCCGACCCGGGTGCGGCGGCGCGCCGGCTGCTCTGGCGGTTCGCCGCGAACATCCCCGGCGCAGGCACCGGCCCCGACCGCATGACCCCGGAGGCCGTCGCCGCCGCCGCGCGCGCCGAACTCGCCCTACACCAGGACGCCGACCAGCGACATCGCGACTCCGCCGCGCGGCGAGCCCGGGACCAGCTCGACGAGGTCCAGCAGTTGTTCGGCAGCCGGTTCGTCACCGTCGCGGGCGGCGCGGGCAGCGGCTGAGTCACACTGTTCCCACCCGCCAGTCCGTTCCCCCGCGCTTCCCCGCGAAGGAATCCCGTGCCGAAGCCTCCCCTTCCCCCGCCCGATCCCCGCCTCGCCGTGCTGCGCGGTGGCACCCCGCCGAAGCGTCACAACGCCC
The DNA here is from genome assembly GCF_900143005.1 of Cryptosporangium aurantiacum. NCBI lineage: Bacteria > Bacillati > Actinomycetota > Actinomycetes > Cryptosporangiales > Cryptosporangiaceae > Cryptosporangium > Cryptosporangium aurantiacum. The sequence goes on along the minus strand of NZ_FRCS01000029.1, from coordinate 53,202 downwards.
GGACGATCGCGGCGCTGACCACCAACCCCGGCTGCGTCCGGCGCGCGGTGCTGGACACCGCGGGGATCGACAAGGACGCGCTGGCCCGGCACCTCGGCTTCCCCGCGCCGTTCGGTCAGTCGTCGTTCGCGATCACCCGCGGGAACTCGTTCGAGGCGCAGGTGAAGGCCGACGGCTGCGCGGAGCTGCTGACGCTGCTCCGGGACACGCTCGACCTCGACCTGACCGAGGTCGCCTACACCGACCTGGAGAGCGTCGGCGACAACACCTCCGAGGACGTCCGGAACGTCTACTCCGAGCAGCAGCTCGCCCACGCTGCCGGGCAGGGTGGCGGCACGCTCTTCGACCATCCGCTGCTGCGCCTGATCGTCGCCGGGCAGAGCGTCTACCTGGAGCCCGACCTGGTCGCGTTCCAGCACGACGGCGTCTTTCACATCGTCGAGATCAAGTCGTTCGCGGTGATCGACGGGCAGGCCGACCCGGGGAAGGTCGCGGCAGCCGCGATCCAGTCGGCGGTCTACGTTCACGCGCTCCGGCACCTGCTCGGACGGCCGGAGGCCGTCGCGGACGAGGTCGTGCTGGTCTGTCCGAAGGACTTCTCCAACCGGCCGGTGGCTACCAAGGTCGACGTCCGCAAGCAGCTGATCGTCCTGAACCACCAGCTCACCCGGCTGGAGAACGTCGATTCGCTGCTGAACGAGCTGCCGTCCGGCCTGAGCCTCGGCCTCGACCCGGACGCCGACGGCCGCCCGACCCGGCCGGTCAAGGAGCTCACCGCCACGCTCGACGAGATGCACGCCCGGTACGCGCCGGACTGCCTGGGCCACTGCGAGCTGGGGTTCTACTGCCGCGAGGAGGCCGCCGGGTACACCGACGCGCTCGGCACCGCGGTACGTGAGCAGCTCGGCGGCGTCGACACGGTCGCGGAGGCGCTGGCGCTGGCCGACGGGTCCTGGACGGGCGCCGACCACCAGGCGGAGGTGGCCGCAGCGCTGCGCACCACCGCACGCGTCTGGACCGAGACCCGCGCGACGGGCAGCGGAGCGGCATGAGCGCGGTCAGTGCCTACGGGCGGGCGATCGCGGTCGTCGACGGCGCCGCGCAGCCGATCACCACGGTCGCGCACGTGCACGTCGCCGCGCGTCCGCTGGTGTTCGTCCCGCTGGCGCTGGCCGGTGAGGCCAACGCGCCGCTGGCGGCGATGGTCGGCACCGACCCGTCCGCGCCCCGGTTGCTGATCGTGCCGCAGCCGCGCGACCGCGGGCTGCGGTTCGGGTTCGCGGCGGAGCTGGCCGACGTCGTGCTCGCGTACCTGGACGAGTTCCCGGTCGCCGAGGGTGAAGAGCCGACCGCGGAGGACGCGCCCCAGATCTGGGTCCCGAACGCCGCCGGCCTCGGGTTCCTCCGGCTGTTCGGACGCTCGACGCGTTTCCGCCGCACCACCGGGCAGTACCCGGTCGCCCCCGGGGTGCCGGTGCTCGGCCGCTGGCTGACGTGGTTCGCCGAGCGGTCGGAGTACCCCGGCGCGAGCACGCTGCTGGCTGCCACCGAGGTCCTCGCGGCACACTGGGCCACCGGGCAGAGCGCGCTGGAGGACGCGAACCTCGCGGCGCTGCTCGGCTGGATCGACCCGCCGCCGGGACGGTCGCCCCGGGAGGCCGCGCGCGACGCCGAGGACCCCCTGCTGTCGCCGCCCGCGGGCCCGTCGACCGACCCGTCGTTCGACAACGAGATCCTGGCGCCGGCGATCGCCGCTTACGGCGCGGCCCCGGACGGCTCGGCGGTCCAGGAGCGGGCGCGGACGAACCTGGAAAACGCGCTGCGCAGCCAGACCCGCCCGACCTGGGACCTGATCTGGCGGGCGATCGAGCTGCTGCGCGGGCTCACACCGGGCGCGTCGGTCGCCGGGCGGTGGGCGGTCGACCGGCGGCGGTTCGCCGGGTTCCACCAGTGGCTGGCCGAGGACGGGCCGCCGCAGGCCCGCCGCGACGGCGCGGTCGCCGCGGCGCGCCGTCTGCTCGCGCTGGAATGGGCGCAGCACGAGTACACGGTGTCGCGCTCGTTCGACGATCCGCTGGTGATGGCCGACTTCCGGGTGACCGGCGAGGCGTTCCGCGGCACGGTGGTCGAGCTGGACCCGGAGCGTCGCGTCGAGAACGAGAACGGCAACCTGGTGAAGCGGCCGCGGGTGGTGGTTCGCACCGAGGACCCGGTTCAGCTGGCGCCGGGCACGGCGGTCGGTTCGCCGGTCCGCCCGAAGCAGTTCGGCCGCATCCTCGAGATCACCGACGGGCTCGTGACGCTCGAACTCGACAAGGGCATCCGGCCGGCCAAGGGCGGCAGCGTGCTCGACGTCCTGCCCCGGGTCGGCGACGAGCTGACGTACACCAGCGTCCTGTCGTCCGGGAACCGCGGACCGGCGCTGCCGTCCCCGGAGGACACCCCGTGGACGCACGGCGGGCCGCCCGAGCCGTACGTGCCCACCGACGAGGACGCCGTGGAGGCCTGGGAGTGACCGTTCTGACGTCCGACCCCGCCGCCGAAGCCGCCCGGACGACCGACGCGATCCTCGCCGACCTGCGGTCCGGCACGTCTCGCGGGATCGTCGTCGACTCGCCGCCCGGCGCGGGCAAGTCGACGCTCGTGGTGCGTGCCGCCGTCGAGCTGGCGCGGGCCGGCGAGCCGCTGATGATCGTCGCGCAGACCAACGAGCAGGTCGACGACCTGATCGTCCGGCTCTCCGACGCGCTGGGCTCCGCCCGGCCGGACGCGCGGATCGGCCGCCTGTCCCGCGGCGGGTTCGTGGCGCCGCCCCGGATCGCCGACCTGCCCAACCTCGTGGTCTCCAGCAGCCTCGGCGACCTCAACGACCCGCTGGTGACGATCGCGACCGCGGCGAAGTGGGCGCACGTGAAGGACCGCGTCTGGCCGTGGGCGATCGTCGACGAGGCGTACCAGATGCGCTCGGACGCGCTGCTCACGCTGGCCGCCCGGTTCGAACGCGCGCTGTTCGTCGGCGACCCGGGTCAGCTCGACCCGTTCTCGACCGTGGAGAACGACCGCTGGCGCGGTCTGACCTGGGATCCGATGCAGAGCGCCGTCTCGGTGCTGCTGCGGAACAACCCCGACGTCCCGGTGCACCGGCTCCCGGTGTCGTGGCGGCTGCCGCACACGGCTCAGGACGTCGTCGCGTCGGCGTTCTACCCGTTCACGGGGTTCCGCACCGGCACCGGCCCGGGCGAGCGAGAGCTCGGGTTCACGGTCGCCCGCTTCGGCCGCAACGCCGAGGACGCCGTGCTGGCCAAGGCGGCCGAGAGCGGATGGGGCCTGCTGGAGCTCCCGCGGCGGCACACGATCCGCACCGACGGGGAGGCCGTGGACGCGGTCGCGGCGGTGGCCAGGCGGCTGATCGAACGCGGCGCCACCGCCCGCGACGGCACCACCGTCACGCCGATCGGCCCGGACCGGATCGCGGTCGGTGCGGCCCACCGCGACCAGGTCGCCGCGATCCGCAGGGCCCTCGACGACCACCCGCGCATCGTGGTCGACACCGCCAACCGGCTGCAGGGCCGCGAGTACGACGTCACGGTGTTCCTGCACCCGCTGTCCGGCCGCCGGGACGCGACCGCGTTCCACCTGGAGGCAGGACGGCTGTGCGTGCTGGCCTCCCGGCACCGGCAGGCGTGCATCGTGGTGGCCCGGGCGGGGATCCGCGACCTGCTCGACGCGCATCCGTCCAGCGCGCCGGTGCACCTCGGCGATCCGGTGAAGTTCCCGGACGGGTGGGCCGCCAACCAGACGATGATGGCCCACCTGGAGTCCCACAGCGTCCAGTGGTGACCCTCGCTCAGGAGTCGCGTGCCAGGCGCACGAGGTTCCAGGAGAGCGGCGGCAGCTCCACGGTGACCCGCCCGCCGTCGACGGCCGGCGGCTCGAGCGGCCGCGGAACGACCCGGTCGGGCTCGGCTTCCGTGTTCACCGCGTCCGGGTCGTCGTCGGCGAGCGCGACGTGCGACGTGACCCGGTACCCGGGCCAGGCCCGGAGGTCGACGTCCAGCGCGAGCGGCGTCGTCTGCGACCGGTTCACCGCGAACAACGACAATGAACTCTTTTCAACTTCACGTATTTCCGCAGGCTGAGCGCCGCCCGCCGGGGTCGGTCGAAAAGAATTCACGTCTTCGGACGCCGAGAGCACCGCCACCGCATCCAGCAGCGGCACCTCCCCCAGCCACTTCGTCTCGTACGTCGGCGAGACCGGCTCCACCCGCAGCACGGTGCCCCGCCCGTAGCGTGACGTCAGCGCGAACGGGTGGTACGTGGTCTGCTTCCACGCCCCGCCGCCGGGCGACGTCATGATCGGCGCGATCACGTTGACCAACTGCGCCTGACAGCCGATACGGACCCGGTCGGCGTGCCGCAACAGGCTGATCAGCATGTTCCCGACCACGACCGCGTCGGTGACCGAGTACACGTCCTCGATCAACGGCGGGGCCTCGCGAATGGCGAGGTTCGCCTCGCCCTCGAAGCGCTTGAGGTACCAGACGTTCCACTCGTCGAACGAGATGTTCACGCGTTTCGCACGGCGCTTCACGGCCCGGACGTGGTCCGCGGTGGCGATCACCGCGTCGATGAACCGGTCCATGTCGATGCTGCACGCCAGGAAGCTGTCCCGGTCGTCGCCGCGCTGCTCGTAGTAGGCGTGCATCGAGACGTAGTCGACCTGGTCGTACGTCTCGCCCAGCACGGTGGCCTCCCACGAGCCGAACGTCGGCATCGAGGAGTTCGAGCTGCCGCACGCGACCAGCTCGATCGACGGGTCGACCAGCCGCATCGCCTTCGCGGTCTCGGCGGCGAGCCGCCCGTACTCGTACGCGCTCTTGTGGCCGATCTGCCAGGGCCCGTCCATCTCGTTCCCGAGGCACCACGTGCGAATCCCGTACGGCTCCGGGACGCCGTTCTTCCTGCGCAGATCCGACCAGTACGTGCCGCCGGGCAGGTTGCAGTACTCGATCAGGTCCCGGGCGGCCTCGATGCCCCTGGTGCCGAGGTTGACCGCCATCATGGTTTCGGCGCCGATCCCGGCGGCCCAGCGCTGGAACTCGTCCACCCCGACCCGGTTGGTCTCGAGGGAGCGCCAGGCCAGGTCGAGCCGCGTGGGCCGGTCGGCGACCGGCCCGATCCCGTCCTCCCACTTGTACCCGGACACGAAGTTCCCGCCGGGGTACCGGATCAGCGGAACGCCCAACTCCCGGGCCAGCGAAGCCACATCGGACCGGAACCCGTCGGCGTCGGCACGAGGGTGCCCCGGCTCGTAGATACCCGTATACACACACCGGCCCATGTGCTCGACGAACGAGCCGTACAGCCGCGGGTCGACCTCGCCGACGGTGAACGCCGGATCGATGGTCAGCGAAGCAGGTAACACGTGGTTCACCCCTTGATCCCGGTGCCGGCGATGCCCTCGACGATGTTCCGCTGGAACAGCAGGAACAGCGCGACCAGCGGAACCGCCCCCAGCACCGCGGTCGCCATCGTGTCGGCGTACCGGATACCGAACGCGCCCTGCACGGTCGCCAACCCCACCGGGATCGTCATCAGATCCGGGTTGGTCAGCACGAGCAACGGCCAGAGCAGGTTGTTCCAGGCCATCACGAACGAGAAGATCGACACCGCGGCGACCGCGGGCCGGGACAGCGGCAGCACGATCTGCCGGTAGATCCGGAAGAACCCGGCGCCGTCGACGCGAGCCGCCTCCTCCAGGTCCGGCGGCAGCCCGTCGAAGAACTGCTTGAAGATGAACACCGCGATCGCGGTCGGCGCCTGTGGCAGCGCCACGGCCCAGAACGTGTTCAGCAGGCCCACCGACTGGAACTCGCGGAACTGCGGCACCATCAGCACCTGCGAGGGCACCATGATCCCGGCCAGGATGAACCAGAACAGCAGCGTCCGGTACCGGAACCGCATCCGGGACAGCGCGAACGCGGCGAGGCTCGCGGTCACCACGGTCAGCACCGCGGCCAGCGCCGACGCGATGAACGTCGACGCGTACCAGCTCAGCATGTCGGTGTCGGAGAGCACCCGCCCGAACGCGGCGAGCGTCGGGCTCTCGATCCACCACGTGGTGTTCACGGTCTCGGCGTTCGGCTTCAGCGCGGTGTCCACCGCCCACAGGATCGGGACGAGCCAGAGCAGCGCGAACGCGATCAGCACCCCGATGCAGATCCGGTTGAACAGCGCGACCCGGCGGTCGAACGTGGGCACGGCGACCGCGCGGGCTCGCAGCGGAGGCGCCAGCGTCTCGGAAACCACGATCAGACCTCCTTCTGCTGCGAACGGACCATGCGGAACCAGACCGCCGAAATGGCGAGCAGGATCACGAAGAACAACATCGAGACCGCGGACGCGTAGCCGACCCGGTAATTGGTGAAGCTCTCGTCGTAGACGTATTGCAGGAGCGACCGGGTGGAGAAGTTCGGCCCGCCGGACGTCATGATGTACATCTGGTCGAACACCTTCATCGACGCGATGAGTTGCAGCACCGCCACCAGCGTCGTGGTGCGCCCCAGCAGCGGGATCGTGATGTGCCGGATCTGCTGCCAGGGGCTCGCACCGTCGAGCGCCGCCGCCTCGTACAGGTCACGCGGAATCTCCTGCAGACCCGCCAGATACAACACGAAGTTGAAGCCGAGCGTCCACCAGACCGTGGTGAGCGCCAGCGCGGGCATCGCCCAGTTCTCGCTGCCGAGCCAGTTCGGCGCCGTGATGCCGATCTGCGCGAGCGACGTGTCGAGCAACCCGATGCCGGGCGCGAGGATCCACATCCAGATCAGCGCGACCACCGCGGACGGCAGGACGTACGGCAGAAAGAACGCCAACCGGTAGAACCACCGGCCGCGCCCGACCCGGTTCGCGAGCAGCGCCAACGCCAGCGCCAGAATCACCAGCGGGGGTGTGGTCAGGATCGTGAACCACAGTGTGTGCCACAGCGACGACCAGAAATCGGCGCTGCTCACAGCGTCCACATAGTTTTGAAGGCCGGCGAAGGTCGACAGACCGGCCTTCACCATGCTGGTGTCGAAGAAGCTCATCAGCAGGCCGTAGAGCGCGGGCCCGACGATGAACAAGACGTAAAGAATCAGGAAGGGAGCCAGAAACGCGGCGGCAGAGCGCCCCTGCCGCACCGTTGGGGTGGTCATCGTCGACCTCCGGAGTCGGGAGCAGGGCTCAGATCGGTGAGGCGGTGGCGGCGAGGTTGTCGAGCTTCGTGCGCATCTCGTCGAGTGCCTGCTGCGGCTCGGAAATGCCGGCCATCATCGCGCCGATCGCGGAGCCGGTGACGATCTCGAAGTTCGACCCCGAGCCGGAGTACCAGCCCTCCGGGTCGTAGGCCGCGCTGTCGGCGGCGGACGCATACGTCGCCTGCGGCTGCAGGGCCCGGTACTCGGCGCTGTTCCGGTACGGCAGCCAGGACGGGATGTGTCCGCCCTCCGCCCAGGTGTTGCTCTGGTCGAGCAGGCTCCGGATGAACGCCAGCGCCCGGTCCAGCCGCTCCGGCGTCAGCTTGGTGTTCTGCGGGATGACGAGCGTGTGCGAGTCGGCCTGCACGGCGTACGGACCCTCGTCGAAGACGTGCGGGAACAGCGCCATCGAGAACGGCGTCTTCGCGGTCTGGAACGTCGTGATCTCCCACTCGCCCTGGAACAGGAACGCGGTCCTCCCGGCGGAGAAGTCGGCGATCGAGCCCTGGTAGTCGACGTTCTCCGGGAACAGGCCGCTCTTCGTCAGCCCTCGCAGGAACGTCAGCGTCCGCAGCGCCTTCGCGTCGTCGATCACGACCTTCGTGCCGTCGTCGGCGAGCACCGTGCCGCCGAGCTGGGAGTAGAGCGACTGGAACGCGCGCCACGGCGTGACGATCTCGGTGTTCATCGCGATCGCACCCGCGAACCCGCCGGTGACCTGCTTGGCCTTCTGCATGGCGTCCAGAAAGGCTTGTTCGCCGTTGAGGGGTTTGAGAACGCCGTCGGCGTCGAGCAGGCCCGCCTTCTCGCAGATGTCGGTGTTGTAGAACATCACGAACGGGTGGGTGTCGAACGGGATCGCGTAGGCCTTGCCGTCGACCAGCCCGGCGTTCCACGCGCGGTCGTTGAACTTGTCCGGGGTCATGCCCGCTCGCTCCAGGGTGTCCGGCGTCAGTTCCTGCAGCAGGCCGCCCTCGACCATCGACTTGGCCCTGGTCAGGTGGGCGACCGCGACGTCAGGCGGCTTGTTGCCGACCGTCGCCAGCGACACCTTCGTGTAGTACGGGTTGCCCCAGTTGAACGTGGTGGACTTCAGCGTGATGTCCGGGTTCTGCTTCCGGTAGACGTCCAGCATCGACTGCATGCGGACGCCGTCACCACCCCCGAACAGGTCCCAGAACTGGAGTGTGCTCGCCGGTTCACCGGCGGTGGTGAGGCCGGACGCGACGGAGCAGCCGCTGAGAGCGGCGAGGGCTCCGGCGCCGACGGCACCTCGGAGTAACGATCGTCGGGAGAACGCTGCTGGCGGAGAGGTCATCGCTGTCCTTTCCGTTTCTCGGGGTTACGGGGGCGGTGCGGTGGAGGCTCGGACGACGAGGTGGACGGGCAGCAGGTCACGGGGCGGGATGTCCTCGCCGCGGATCCGGGCGAGCAGCAACTCGGCCGCGCGCGCTCCGGTCTCCTCGAACGGAACCCGGACCGTGGTCAGCGGTGGCGCCGCGAACCCGGCCAGCGGCGCGTCGTCGCAGCCGACCACCGAGCACGCCTGCGGCACCGGCACGCCGCGCACCCGCAGCGCGGCCAGCACGCCGAACGCCATCGTGTCGTTGTGGGCGAAGATCGCGGTGATGCCCGGGTCGGCGTCGAGCAGGCGGTGGGTGGCCGCGGCGGCGCTCCCGGCGTCCCACTCGGTGGCCAGCACGCGGTGCTCGGGAAGACCGACCCCGGCCGCGTCCAGCGTCGCGCGGAAGCCGCCGAGGCGGCTGCCCACGACCCGCCGTCCGGTCGGACCGGTCACCGTGCCGATCGCCCGGTGCCCGAGACCGACGAGATGCTCCGCGGCGAGCGCACCGGTCTGGCGGTGATCGGACCCGACCGCGGGCACCCCGCCGCCCGCGATGTGGTTGAGCGTCACGGCCGGCAGCGGCCCGCGGAGGTACTCGCCGAACCCGGCGTCCTCTTCGATGCTCGGTGCGACGACGACGATGCCGTTGACGCGGTACTCCTGCAATCGCCGGAGTGGCGCCGCGCTCTCCGGGGCGGTGGTGGCGACCAGGGCGGCGTGGCCCTGCCGCTCGACCGTGCGCTGGACGGCCACCACGAACCGGGACAGCGCGACGTCGGAGAAGTCGTCGGCGAGGATGCCGACCGTCAGCGAGTCCCGCCGGACCAGGCCGCGCGCCAGCGCGTTCGGCACGTAGCCGAGTTCGCGCGCCGCCCGCTCGATGCGCTCGCGGGTGGCCACCGAGACGACACCGGACCGTCGGTTCAGGACCTTGCTGGCCGTCTGGAAGCTGACCCCGGCGCGCTCGGCGACGTCCTTGAGCGAGACGTACACGGGATCACCTCCATGTGACCGCTAACATCCCGCCAGGACCGTCCGTCGGCAGAGACCGAGGGTTGGTTAGGCGAACGTTCGCCTTCGGCAGGATGCGCCTTCTCGACCGAGAGTGTCAAGGATCACTCCGTTCGCTAAGGTGAGCCGGTGTCACTCCCCGTCACGTCTCATGTGACCGATCACTTCACCCCGTTCACCACCGTGGACCCGCACGAACCGCTCGACGACCTCGAGCCGCTCGCAGCACTGTTCGCGCAGGCCAGAGTGGTGGCGATCGGCGAGAGCGCGCACTACGTACGCGAGTACACGCTGCTCCGGCACCGCATCACCCGGTTCCTGGTCGAGCGGTGCGGCTTCACGGTGTTCGCGCTGGAATCCGGGTTCTCCGAGGGCGTCGCCGTGGACGCGTGGATCCGTAGCGGGCGTGGCGACCTCCGGACGCTCGCGGACCAGAACCTCACCTACCGGATGGGACAGTCCGCGGAGATGCGCGGCCACCTCGCCTGGATGCGCGAGGCCGGGGTCCGCTACGCCGGCCTCGACCTGCCCGGGTCCGCCGCGACGCCGCTTCCGCTGCTGGAACGGCTCCGGGTGGCGTTGGACGGGACGAGCGGGCGGGCACTCGTCGAAGATCTGATCACCGCGACCGGGGCGTTCGCCGACGAGCACGCCCTGCACACCTACGCCGCCTACACGGCGCTCCCCCGCGCCGACCGCGACGCGCTGACCGCACACTGGGCCGAGCTCGCCGCCTGGTGCGATACGCAAGTGCCGGGGCCGCCGGCGGCTACCCGCCACGAGGTCCGGCTCGGCGTCCTGTTCGACCAGATGCTGCGCGGCCACGCCGCGCGGAGCGCACTCATGGCTTCCGCCCGCGACCGGGCGATGGCCGAGACCGTGTTCTGGTTACTACAACACCATTCGGACGCCAAAATCGTGATCGGTGCGGCGAACGGGCACATTCAGCGGACGCCGGTCAGCCTGCCGGGGATGCGGGTCTCGCCGGCCGGGCACCACCTGGCGCAACGCCTCGGCGAGGCGTATCTGAGCATCGCGATGACCGCGCTCGGCGGGCACACGCCGAGCCGCCGGGCGGATTCGTCCGCGCCGGGTGGGGTGGCGGTGTCGTCTGTGGACCTGGGGGCGCCGCGGGCGGGGAGCATCGAGGCGGTGCTGCCGGGGCGGCTCGGGGTGCTGGATGCGCGGGGTCTGCGGGGTCTTTGGGGGGCCCCGGGGGCGGCCGAGGCGCCGTCTGCGATTCGCGTGCAGGACGGGTATCTCGACGGGGCGGTGGCGGAGGCGCACGATTTTGTCGTCGGCGTGCCGTTGACGTCGGTGAGCGAGCAGGTGGGCGACTAACCGGCCACGGTCGCGGGTCTTCGCTCGTTCCGCCTCTGTTTGGGCTTGTTATTTTGCCGGGCTCCCGGGTTGTCGGTGGGGCACGGCACACTGTCGGCATGGCGGGGAGGCGTAGCGCGGGGCTGCTGATGTTCCGGACGAGCGACGACGGGTTGGAAGTGCTGCTCGGGCACATGGGCGGCCCGTTCTGGGCCAGGAAGGACGCGGGCGCCTGGTCAGTGCCGAAGGGCGAGTACGCCGACGACGAGACACCGGAGGCCGCGGCGCGTCGGGAGTTCGCCGAGGAACTCGGGCTGCCCGCTCCGGACGGTCCGCTGGTGCCGCTCGGCGAGGTGAAGCAGTCCGGTGGCAAGACCGTGACCGTCTGGGCGGTGGAGGGCGACCTCTCCCCCGAGGACGTCGTCCCGGGCACGTTCACGCTCGAGTGGCCGCCGAAGTCCGGGCAGATGCGGGAGTTCCCGGAGGTCGACCGGGTCGCGTGGTTCGATCTGGACACGGCGCGGGAGAAACTGGTCACCGCGCAGCGCACGTTCCTCGACCGGCTCGCCGAGTCGCTGCCCTCCGGCGCCGGGTGACCGGCCGTGGAGCAGCGCATCGGCTTCTGCTCGGTGCCCGGCGGCCGGATCGCGTACGCCGAGACCGGTGACGGCCCGCCGCTCGTGCTGCCGGCGCCGTGGGTCAGTCATCTGGAGCGGGACTGGGAATTCCCGGAGTACCGCGCGTTCGTGACCGCGCTCGCCCGAACACACCGGGTCGTCCGGTACGACCGCCTCGGCACCGGCCTCTCCGATCGTCCGCCGCTCGCCGATTCAGTGCTGCCGGGCGTCGGCACCGATGACGTAGTGCTCGGTGCGCTGCTCGACGCCCTAGGCCTCGACCGGGTGGCCCTGCTCGGCATCTCGGTCGGCAGTTGCGCCGCGATCCGGTACGCCGCGACCCATCCCGATCGGGTGACGCGGCTGGCGCTCGTGGGCGGGTTCGCCGACGGTGCCGCGAGCGCACCGGCCGCGCTGCAGGAGTCGATCGTCGCGACGATCCGGGCGCACTGGGGCGCCGGGTCACGCCTGCTCGCCGACGTCTGGATCCCGGGAGCGGACGCGCGGGTCCGCGACGCGTTCGCGCGCCTCCAGCGAGATTCCGCAGATGCGGACACCGCGGCGTCCGTGCTGGCGTCGGTGTACGGGGTGGACGTCCGCGCCGCGTTGCCGCACGTGCAGGCTCCGACGCTCGTCCTGCACCGGCGCGACGACCGGGCGATCCCGTTCACACTCGGACGCGAGGTGGCCGCCGGGATACCCGGAGCGCGGCTACGGCCGCTGGACGGTGTGGTGCACCCGCCGTGGCTCGAGGACTCCGCCGCGGTGCTCGCCGCGCTGACGCCGTTCCTCACCCCCGCGGTTCCGTCCGACGGCGCCCAGGTCGGCAGCGCTCCGTCCGATGGTGCTGTGGTCAGCGGCGCCCGGGCCGGCGGGGAGGCGTCCGGTGGCGGGGACGGGCGGCTCACTGAGCGGGAGCGGGACGTGCTGCGGCTGGTCGCCGCCGGCCACAGCGACGCGGAGATCGCAGCCGCACTGGTGGTCAGCGCTCACACCGTGCATCGACACGTGGCCAACATCCGGCGCAAGCTTGATCAGCCGACCCGCGCCGCGGCTGCCGCCGCCGCGATCCGCCGCGGCTTGATCTGAGCGACAGATCCTCTGGTTCCCGGAGTGGGTGGCGAAGCGGTGAACATTTTGTGCCGTCAGAGGGGCACAAAGTGTTCAGCGCCTCCACGCGGGTCGAAGGCGTCACGCGGCGGATGGCAGGCAGGCGGCGGCGGCGCTGCCGGCACGGCGACCGGCCCGTACGGCGTCGGCGACCCGGCCGGGCGCCATCGGATCCGGCCCCATCGCCGCTCGGGCCGCCGGGTCCGGCGACACCGTGACGACATGGAACCCGGCAGCGGTCAACGCGGCTTCCTCCCGGACGGCGGCGGCCGCCCAGAGCGAATCGGGGCCCTCGGTCGCGGCGGGATCGGTCGCGCTCACGACGACGACCGGCCCGGCGGGGATGCCGAGCGTCACGAGCAGGTCCGCGTTGGCCGCCGACCCGACCGCACCGTCGATGTACGCGTTCCCGTCGATCGGCACCGGCGGGCGCAGCACCGGCACGGCCTGCGATGCGGCGACGGCCCTGGCGAGCGCGACGCCGTCCCAGGGTCCCCAGACCACGCGGCGACCGGCCGTGGCGTCGACCGCGGTGATCCGCAGCGTCTCCGGCCATCGCGCCCGCCCTAGCCGGGCCGCGGTGGCGGTGAGGAAGGCGTACGCGTCGCCCGGCGAGTTCTCGATCGCCAACCGCCCGATCAACCGCCGGCCGACGTCCGGATCGCCGTCGGCCGGCCACACCTCCGCGAGCGCCCGGAACAACGCGCCCGCGCGACTGTCGCCCGAGCGCTCGCGCGGCTCCACCGTCCCGCCCGACCCAGCGGAGGGTTCACCAGAATCCCCCAACTCGTCCGATCCGGCCGAGGGCGCCCCGGGTTCCGCCAGCCCGGCCGCGGGCTCGTGGGGCTCCACCGGCCCGTCCGATCCGGCCGAGGCCGCGGCTCCGACCGACCCGGCCCACCCACCCGGCGAGTCCGGCGAGTCCGGCCCGCCGGGCCTGCCCGCCAAGCCGGTAGAGCCCGGCTTGCCACGCCCACCAGGCTCGCCGCGCACGCTCGACCCGTCCCGCGCACCCGGCACACCTGGCCCGCCAGGCACTGAAGGCACACCCGACCCACCCAGCACACCAGACCCGCCGGGCTTCCTCGGCGCGCGGGAAACCCCGGAGCAGCCGGGCACGGACGACGCGGACGACGCGGACGACGCGGACGACGCGGAGGGCGCCGACGGCTCACGCGGCGCAAGCGGCGCGCACGCTAGCCTCTCCGCTTCCTCGCGGGCGTCGACGCCACCGGCGAGCCGTGCCGCCAGGAACGCCCCCGCCGACGTCCCCAGCACCACCGACGCCGCCCCGAGGGTCAACCCCGCGTCGGCCAACCCGGCGACCACGCCGAGTTCCCAGGCCAGCACCCGCTCGCCGCCACCGGCCAGTACCAGCACGAACCCGGTCATCACGCGTCCGGCGCGGCAAGCGCCCCGACGACGAGCGGACCGACGATCGCCGGCATCCCGCTCCAGTGGTCCCGCCACAGCGTCTCGACGTCGAAGCCGGCGTCCGTGAGCACCCGGCCGGTGGACTGGTCGCACCGGCAGCCGGCCGCGAGCGCCTTCCACGGTCCGGCCAGCCGATGCTGCCACCGAGCCAGACGACTGCCGTCGACGGCCCGGACGTGCTCGATCACCAGGAACCGGCCGCCCGGACGCAACACCCGGCGCACCTCCGCGGCAGCCGCCGCCGGGTCCTCGACCGTGCACAGCACCAATGTCGACACCACCGTGTCGAACGCGGCGTCCTCGAACGGCAGAGCGGACGCCGACGCCGGCGACACCACGGCCGGAACCCGGGATTCACCGACTCGACGTTCGAGCACGGCCCGCATACCCGCGTCCGGCTCGGACACGATCAGCGCCCGCACGTCCGACGGGTAGTGCGCGAGGTTGAGCCCGGTGCCCGCGCCGATCTCGAGGACCGCGCCACGCGCCCCGGCCAGCAGCCGGTCGCGCCGCTGGGCCATTCCCCGCCGCTCCCCCAGCGCGAGGAACGGATCGTAGATCGCCGCGCCGAAGCGTTCCCTGCGGCTCGGGCGCTCCCCGGACCTGACGGGCGACGGAAGCGTGGTGGTCATCGCATTTCTCCTGTGAAACGAGTTGATCGGACCCCTGTTTTCTACGGACCGCAGTGCCTCCACCGCGTCCCGCGAACCGGCCATCCGCGGAAGATGGCCGGAACCGGCCACGCGTTCACCGGACGTTCGTACGGCGACCATCCGCCGCCCCTAACGTCTGTCCGGATTCGTCCATACCAGACCGGAGGTGCCTTTGATGTCCCGCCGCCCACTGTTCCTGAGCGCCGTCGGCCTCACGATCGCGCTGCTCGCGGGGACCGGCGCAGCCGCCGCCGAGTCTCCCCCGCGGGCGGCCGTGACCGCTGCGGTCGAGACCCCGGCCGAGTTCGACGACGAGGCCGGGGGCAACTCCGACGCCGACGACCCGGCGATCTGGGTCGACCCGAGTGACCCCGCCCGCAGCCTGGTGATCGGCACGCTCAAGGAGGGCGGCCTCGCCGTCTACGACCTCGCGGGCAGGCAACTGCAGCGGATCGCCCCGCCCGCGCCTCCGACGGCCGACGACGCCCCGGGTCGCTTCAACAACGTCGACGTCGCGTACGGCGTCCGCCTCGGCCGGACGACGGCGGACCTCGCGATCGTCTCCGACCGGGGCCGTGACCAGCTCCGGATCTACCGGATCGACGGCACCCGGGCCGCCCGTCCGCTGGTGGACGTCACGGCGCCGGACGTGCCGTTCGCGTTCAACGCCGACCAGGCCGCGGTGAACGACCAGTCGACCGCCTACGGTCTCACGACGACGGTCGACGGCGGCACTGCGTGGACGGTGGTCAGTCGCCGCTCCAGCACCCAGCTCGGTCTGTTCCGCCTCGTGAACACCGCACGGGGCGTCAGCTACCAGCGCGCCGACACCCTGACCCTGCCCGGCCGGTTCCGGCTGCCGAACGGCACCACCTGGACGCCGTGTGACGAGCCGGGCGTCGGGCCGCAGGTCGAAGGTGTGGTTGTCGATCCGGTCGCGGGTGTGCTGTACGCCGCTCAGGAGGACGTCGCGCTCTGGAAGATCGACCTGCGGAACCACCGCTTCGGCGCGGCCCGGATCGTGGAGAAGGTGAAGGAGTTCGGCGTCCCGGGCACGTACGACGCGGCCGCCGACGAGTGCGCGTACGGTGCGAATCCCGGCTACGGCGGTACCCGGATCACCGCGGACGTCGAGGGGCTGGCGATCTACGCCGACCGGTACCTGCTGGTCTCCAGCCAGGGCGACTCCGGCTTCCTCGTCTACGACCGGCGGACGCTGGGTTACCTGGGCCGCTACGACGTGACCGACGGTGCGGCCACCGACGGCGTCCAGCACTCGGACGGCACCGCGGTCGTGCACACGCGGCTGAACGCCACGTTCCCGGCCGGGCTGCTCGTCGTCCACGACGGCGAGAACACCCCAGCCGCCGACGGACGGGCGAACACGAACTTCAAGCTGCTCGACTGGCGGGCGGTCGCCAAGCCGCTCCGCCTCGCGGTCACGCCGTCGGCACCGGGTCCGCGGTAGCGGCACCCCGGCGGGAACGACGCCGGGTGTACCAGGCGTGCGCGAGGCCGAGCGACCCGACCAGCGCGACCAGGCCTACCGAGAGCAGGAACGCGGGTGAGCCGGGGTGGTCAGCCGACGCGCCGACGAACACGTACGCGGTGGTGCTCGGCGCGACGCCACACACGGTGCCGACGACGAACGGCAGCAAGCGGACCGACGTCGCACCGAACAGGTAGTTGAGCAGGCCGAACGGGAAGACCGGCAGGATCCGGGCGTACACCACCGCCCGGGTCCCGTCCCGGTCGAGCCAGGCCTGCAGCCGGGCCAGCCGGGCATCGGGGGCGACGCGAGCCGTCCGTCCGGCCAGGTAGGGCCGGCCGAGCCAGCGGCCCAGCGAGAACGCGACCGTCGCACCGAGCGCGATGCCGCCGAGCGCGGCGGCGACGGCGAGAACCGGCGGCAGCAGCAACCCGGCCAGCACGGCGGGCACCCCGCGCGGCACCATCAGCACCGACGTGACCACCGCAACGGCGCCCACCCCGATCGACGTCCAGGCCCCGGCGCCGGCGACGAACGCCCGCAGCTGCGAGGGCTCCGGAACGCCGCTCGTCAGCAGCACCGCCACCAGGACGAGAAGCAGGAGCCCGAGGGCGACCGCCCGGAGCGCGGGCGAGCTCACTGCGGCAGATCCCTGCGCAGAGCGGCCGCCCCACGCAGGTAGACGTGGTGCAGACCGGAGCGCGGCGTCTCGGTCTCGACGTGTGCCAGCAGCCGCAGCACCCGTGGCATCGACCCCGGGACCCCGATCTCGGTCGTGCACAGCAGCGGCACGTCGGTGAAGCCCAGCAGGCGCGCCGCGTAGGCCGGGAACTCGGCGTCCAGGTCCGGCGTCGCGGTGAAGATGACGCTGATCAGGTCGTCCGGGGTGATCGAGTTACGGTGCAGCACCGCCTTGATCAACTCGGTCGTTCCCTCCAGGATCGCGTCCCGCGAGTTCTCGTCGACCTGGATCGCACCGCGCACAGCCCTGACCGCCACCGGCCGTCTCCTTCCCGTCCGCCTCGGCCCGAGCCTAACGGCGACCTCCGACCGCCTCGGCTACAGGCCCACCTCGGAGTGCAGGCGGCCGATCTCCTCACGGTTGAGGTGGCGGAACTTACCGGGCTTGAGGCTGGCCAGCTGCACCGCGCCGATCGACGTCCGGACCAGGCGACTCACCGGGTGCCCGACCTCCTCGAGCAGCCGCCGGACCACGTGCTTGCGGCCCTCGTGGATGACGACCTCGACGAGCAGCTTGCCGGGCAGGTTGTCGACGACCCGGAACTTGTCGACCTTCACCAGCCCGTCCTCCAGGTCGACGCCCTCCAGCAGCCGCTTGCGGACGTCGCTCTGCATCGGCCCGGGGACCTCGGCCAGGTAGGTCTTCAGCACGCCGTACGACGGGTGGGTCAGGCGGTGCGAGAGCGCGCCGTCGTTGGTGAGCAGCAGCAGCCCCTCGGACTCGGCGTCCAGGCGACCGACGTGGAACACCCGGGTGTCCCGGTCGGCGACGTAGTCACCCACGGTGGGGCGGCCCTTGTCGTCGGTCATCGCGGACAGCACGCCCTTGGGCTTGTTGAACGCCAGGTAGACCATCCGGTCGTCGACGATCACCCGCTGGCCGTCGACGTGGATCACCGCGGTCAGCGGGTCGACCCGCTTGCCCTGGACCCGGACGACCTCGCCGTCGACGCTGACCCGCCCCTCCTCGATCAGCTCCTCGCACGCGCGGCGCGACCCGACGCCCGCGGCGGCGAGGACCTTCTGAAGGCGGTCGCCTTCCTTCGGTTCGTCGAGCTTCGCGGCCCAGTTCGGGTCGCCCTCTTCCTCTTCCCACACGTCTTGATACGGACGCTGGGGAGAGGCGGCTTTGCCCCGGCCGACGGTGCGGGACGCGCGCCGCGGCGCGGGTTCACCATCGCGGCCCAGGGGTTCCGAGCGCGGACCGTCCGAGGCACGCGAGTACCGCGCGGCACCGCTGTCGCCCCGCCGCGGTCCGGCGCCGCGGCTGGCGCCGCCCGTACCCGGCGCACCGCCCGTACCCGGCGCACCGCTACCGCCCGTTCGCGGAGCACCGCCGCCGACGCGTGAGGCACCGCCGCTGCCGCCGGTACGCGGCGCACCGCCGCGGCTACCGCTGTCACTGCCCCGGCGAGGCGCACCATCACGCCCGCCGCCGTCGCCCCGACGCGGCGCACCGTCACGCCCGCCATCGCCACCTCGACGAGGCGCACCGTCACGCCCGCCATCGCCACCCCGGCGCGGCGCACCGTCACGCCCGCTCCCCTCGCCGCGGGCAAAGCCCTCGCCCCGACCGGAGCTCTCGCTGCGGACAGGGCGGTCGCTGCCGCCAGAGCGCTCGCTGCGACCGGGGCGGTCGCTACGAGCGGGTCCGTCGCCGGACCCGCGGCGGTACTCGCCCCCGGCCTCCCCACGGCCGCCGCGGGCGTCGCCCGCGCCACGGCCGCCGCCGTCACCAGCGGCACCGCGCGGCGCTCCACCCGAGCGCGGCGCCCCGCCTCCAGAGCCCGGCGCTCCGCCCGTACGCGGCGCGCCACCGCCCCAGCGTGGCGGGCCGTCGCCCCCACGCGGGCTGGGGTTACGACGCGGCGATGACATCATCCAGGGCATCCATTCCGGGCAGGAGCGGCGCGAGCGCCGGCAATTCGTCCAGTGAGTTCAAACCGAGCTTTTCGAGGAAGAGCACCGTCGTCCGGAACTGGTGCCCACCGGTCTCCGGGTCGGTGCCGCACTCCTCGATCAATCCGCGGGAGAGCAGGGTACGGATCACCCCGTCGACCGAGACACCGCGGATCGCCGCCACCGCCGACCGGGTGACCGGCTGCTTGTAGGCGATCACCGCCAGCGTCTCGAGCGCCGCCTGAGTGAGCCGGGCCTGCTGGCCCTCCAGAACGAACCGTTCGACGTACGGTGCGTATTCCGACCGGGTGTAGAGACGCCAGCCACCCCCGAGCTGACGCAGCTCGAATCCGCGTCCGGCGGCGGTGTACTCCTCCGCCAGCCCGCGCAGCGCCCTGGTGACCGCGTCGACCGGGCATCCCAGCGTCTGGGCGAGCAGGCCCTCGGGCACCGGCTCGTCCACGACCAGCAGGATCGCCTCCAGCGCGGGCTCGATCCGGTCCCGCTGCGCGTCCTCCGGAACCGCGAACAGCGCGCCCTCCGCCGCAGCCGCCACAGCCGCGTCCGCGTCCGCGACCGCGTCCGCGACCGCATCCGCAGCGGCCTCCGCGGCCGCAGCCGCCACGGCCGACTCCGCAGCCGCGGCCTCCGCGGCAAACCCCACGGCCGCAGCCTCCGCGTCCGCGTCCGCAGCCGCGGCCTCCGCGGCAAACCCCGCGACCGCAGCCTCCGCGTCCGCAGCCGCGGCCTCCGCGGCAAACCCCGCGACCGCAGCCTCCGCGTCCGCAGCCTCCGCGGCGGACCCCACGAAAGCCGCCTCCGCAGCAGCCTCCGCGACGGCAGCCGGAACCTCCGACCCCACCGCGGCCGACGGCTTCCCGTCGGCCGGTGTCTCCTCGTTCACCCGCGTTCCTTCGTCTCAATCGGTGGAGCGGACCGGCTGGCCGGCACCATAGGCGGCGCCTGCTCGGCCCGCGCCGGCTCCGCCGCCGAAGCACCGGCCGAAGAAGCACCGGCCGACGACGCGCCCGCCGCCGACGCACCCGCCGCCGACGCACCCGCCGACAGAGCGTCCGCCGCCGAAGCCTCCGCCGGCGAGACGCCCGACGACGAAGCGCCCGCAGGCAAAACACCCGTCTGCTCCGGCAAGGCCTGCGCCGCCGCCGCAGCGTCCGCGTCGCTGCCGTACTCGTCGATCTCGACCGCGACCCGCTCGCTCCCTCCGACCCAGCGTACGTGGAGCTCGCCCAGCGGCTCGACCTGGTCGAACAGCAGGACACCCTCCCGGTACAGCTCGAGCAGCGCCAGGAAGCGCGCCACGATCTCCAGCGTGTTCGCGCAGTCCGAGCAGAGCGCCCGGAACGACGCCTGCCCCAGCCGGGCCAGCCGCTCCCGCAGGATCGCCGCATGCTCGCGCACCGACACCCGGGGCGCGTGGATGTGATCGATGGAGACCGTCGGCACCGGCTTCGGCGTCATCGCCTGCACCGCGAGCCGGGCGAACTGCTCCGGACCGAGCCCGAGCAGCACCTCCGGCATGGCCGCCGCGAACCGTGCCTCGAGTTGCACCGCACGGGGCCAGCGCGTCGCCCCGTCCCGCTCCCGCTCGGCCAGGAAGCTGGCCACCTGCTTGAACGCCCGGTACTGCAGCAGCCGCGCGAACAGCAGGTCGCGGGCCTCCAGCAGCGCCAGGTCCTCCTCGTCCTCGACCTCGGCGGCGGGCAGCAACCGGGCGGCCTTCAGGTCGAGCAGTGTCGCGGCGATCAGCAGGAACTCGCTGACCTGACCCAGGTCCCACTCGTCCCCCATCCCGCGGATATGCGCGATGAAGTCGTCGGTGACCTGGCTGAGCGCGACCTCGGTGACGTCCAGCTTGTGCTTGCTGATCAGTTGCAGCAGCAGGTCGAACGGGCCCTCGAAGTTCTCCAGCCGGATGTGGAACTTCTCGCCGTACCCGCTGCCGCGGGGCGGGCCGCCCGACGGACCATCCTCGGCGACGGCTGCGCCCACAGCGCTGTCCGGACCGCTCTCGCTCACCGCACGACCGTACCGTGCCGGAGCCCGAACACCCTGCTCAACGGGTCCGGGTCAGCCCCAGAGCAGCAAGAACGGCAACGTAAAGATATCGAGGAGGAACAGGAACAGCGGCAGACCCCGGAACAGCGGCAGCAGCATCCCGGCCAGCAGGATCGCGATGCCGACGTTCTGGTCCTCCAGCCAGTGCCGCGCCTTCTGGAACCCGGTTCCGGGACGCTTCACCGCGTGCCGCAGCAGCCCCCACCCGTCCAGCGGGGGCAGCGGCACCAGGTCGAGCAGCCCGAAGCAGAGCAGGCCGACCGCGAGCGACAGCAGGAACAGCTCCGCGCTCGTCCCGCCGATCAGGTCGCCACGGAGCACGCTGGACGAATCCAGCTGCCCGAGCGGCACCCGCCCGGCGACCAGGACGAACGCCAGAAAAGCCAGCTGCGCGGCGACGATCACCGCGATCGGACCGGCCAGCAACACCCGGACCGGCGCCGGGTGCATGCCGGAGTCCTCGACCTTCTTGCCCCAGCCGGTACCGCCCACCACGGCGGCGACCACACCGAAGATGTCGACGTCGCGCCGGACGTCGACCAGCTTGCCGCCGGACCGCCGGGGCGTGCCCCAGCCCGCCGGTACCTGGCGACGCTGGACGACCCGGATGGCGAGCACCCGGATCACCAGCGCCAGCACGAAAGCCAGCGCGAGACCGGCGAGCGCGACCGGCCGACTGAGCGCGAACAGCACGTCAGTGGCCGCTCGCGAGCCGACGGACCAGCACCGAGTGCTCTCCGTTCGCGTCGTACTCCGCCAGTGCTATCGCGATCGCCTCCCGGACGATACGGCCGCGGTCGATGCCGATGCCGTGACGAGCCCGCAGGTCCAGCCGGGTCCGCTCGAGTTCGAGCAGCTCACCGGAGGACAGGTACACGGTGATCTTCTCATCGTGCCGCTGCCTGCCGCTCGGAGTACGCGGCGACGCGCGGATCGGCGTCACCTCGGCCGGAGGCTGCGCGCCCGAACTGCCCGGATCAGCCCGCGGCCGCGGGCGTGCGGGCGCTGGGCGCGCCGTCGGTGTCCCGCCGATCACCTCGACCGTGCTGGCCCCGGACGACGTCGTCATCCGGAACAGCTCGGAGGCGCCGGGGAGTTGTACGCGGCGCCTCACCTGGCGAGCACCTCGCGGGCCAGCGCCCGGTACGCCTTGGCACCGCCGGACCCTGGGGCCCACGTCGTGATCGGCTCACCCGCGACCGTCGTCTCCGGGAACCGGACCGTACGCGAGATCACCGTGTCGTACACCTTGTCGCCGAACGCCTCCACGACGCGGGACAGTACCTGGCGCGAGTGGACGGTGCGCGAGTCGTACATCGTCGCCAGGATGCCGTCCAGCTCCAGATCCGGGTTGAGCCGGTCCTTCACCTTCTCGATCGTGTCGATCAGCATGGCCAGACCACGGAGCGAGAAGAACTCACACTCCAGCGGAACGATCACGCCGTGCGCCGCGGTGAGCGCGTTGACCGTCAGCAAACCCAGCGACGGCTGGCAGTCGATCAGGATGTAGTCGTAGTCGTCGCGGACCTGCCGCAGCGCACGGTCGAGCGTCTGCTCCCTGGCCACCTCGCTGACCAGCTGCACCTCGGCTGCCGACAGGTCGATGTTGGACGGCAGTAAGTCGAGCCCGGTGACGTTCGTCTTGACCAGCACGTCCTCGGTGCGCACGCCGGACTGCATGAGCAGGTTGTAGACGGTCAGCTCGAGGTCGTAGGCGTTGACACCGAGCCCGACCGAGAGCGCACCCTGCGGGTCGAAGTCGACCAGCAGCACACGCTGGTCGCACTCGGCCAGCGCCGCGCCCAGGTTGATCGTGCTGGTGGTCTTGCCGACGCCACCCTTCTGATTGCAGAGCGCGATGACCCGAGCCGGGCCGTGACCGCTTTTGGCCTGCAGACCCTCGTCCGGCCGGCGGGATCGCCGCGGCTCGTTGACGATGCCCAAGGTCGCCAGGTCGAGGGTGGCCTGCTCCAGAGCGCCCGAGTCGTCGCTCATCACCGGGTTCGTTGACATCTCACCAGCTCCCGCCGCAATCCGCCTCGTCCGCTGCGGACGAGTCCCCCCATGTACGAGTGCGACGGCAGAGTCCGCCGAACTTGCCGTGAACCCTAGGGAGCTGGTGGGGCCAAAGCAAAGATTGTCGATAAACCCGCAAGTCGCTCGGCGTGTCGTCCGACGTGCCGAATCTCCTATGCGGACGCCACCGTGATCTGACCGACGTCCACACGCACATCGACCGCCCGGGGCGAGGACGGAACGCGCGGCACCGAGACCTCGGTGTCACCGACGTCGGTGTGCGTGCGCACCGCGTAGTCGCCGGTGGTCGGCAGCTTGACCGAGACCGCGCCGGTGCCGGTCGTCACCGCGACGCGGTCGGGTGCCTGCGCGTACCGCAGGTCCACATCGCCGACATCCACCCGCACGTCCGCCCGGCTGCTCGCCGCCCGGCGCGCGGTGACCTGACCGGCTTCCAGCTCGAGGTCGAGGTCACCGGTGAGCCCACTCGTCTCGACCGTGCCCGCGTCGACCGCCACCACGAGCCGCGTGTCGGCCGGAACCGTGACCCGGTACCGCACCCGGCATGCCTCGCCCTCGGTGCAGCCGGCCGACTCCAGCCGGAGCGTCCCGTCGGTCACGCGATGGCTGGTCGCCGGTGAACTGCCGTTGTATCGGATCACCTCGTCCACGACGACCGGCCCGTTGCCGGTCACCACGTCGAGGTCGACGGCCGTCCCGCTGACCGACAGCGTGTGCACGTCGCCGCTCACCTCGTACTGCTGTGTGTCCTTCTCGGTCAGTACCCAGTCGCATCCGCCCACCAGCGCAGCCGCCGCTGCCAGCGCCGCCACCGCCACGATCCGTCCCGCGCCCATCGCCCCGACCTCCTCGCGTCGGCTTTCAGCCTCGCGAGAAAGGGCGCGCGTCTCATCCGGCTTCTCCCCCAAAAGACCCTGATTACGCCTGCCTGGCCGACTCCGGGACCTTCCGCACCCGCCGCGCGGTCCCACCCCCCGTGACGCCCCGCTCCCCCATGCGTGGTTGCTGGCCCACCCTCCCCCGCTGGGGGTATGCATGGCTCTGCACGGCCCGCCGCCGTTTGTCTGTGCAGAGCGCTAGAGGGCCCGTGGGTGGGAGGTCAGGTAGGCCTCGCGGAGTCTTTCGGCGGTGACCAGCGTGTAGATCTGGGTGGTCGCCACCGACGCGTGCCCGAGCAGCTCCTGGACGACGCGCACGTCGGCGCCGCCGTCGAGCAGGTGGGTCGCGAACGAGTGCCGCAGCGTGTGCGGCGACACCCGCCCGGCCAGCCCGGCACGTTCGGCCGCGGCCCCCAGGATTCCCCACGCCCCCTGCCGGGTCAGCCGCCCACCGCGGGCGTTGAGGAACAGCGCGGGCGTTCCCCGCCCGGCTCTGGCCAGCGCGGGCCGGGCGCGCACCAGGTAGGCGTCGAGCGCGCGGCGGGCGTACGAGCCGACCGGCACCAGCCTCGTCCGGTCGCCCTTGCCGGTCAGCGCGACCGTGTCGCGCTCACCGGTGGGCACATCGTCCACCGCCAGCCCCACCGCCTCGGAGATCCGCGCGCCGGTGCCGTAGAGCAGCTCGAGCAGCGCCCGGTCCCGCAGTGCGAGCGGCGTCGCCTCCCCGGCATCCCCCGCGTCGGAGGCCGGCCCGGCGGCGTCCAACAGGCGTTCGATCTCGGCGAGAGGGAGCGCCTTGGGCAACCGGCGCGCCGGCGTCGGGGGCCGGACCTCCCGCGCCGGGTCGGACCCGGCGCGCCCGTCGCGCACCGCGAAGCGGTGCAGGCCGCGGACGGCCACCACCGCCCTGGCCGCGGACGACGCGGCGAGCGGCGGGTGGTCCTCGTCGCCGGCCCGCAGACCGGCCAGGAAATCGCCGACGTCGCGCTCGCCGACGTGTTCGAGCCCGTCGATGCCGCGGGTGGTCAGGAACTCGACGTACCGGGCCAGGTCGCGGCGGTAGGCCAGCAGCGTGTTCCGGGCCAGGTTGCGCTCGACCGCGAGGTGATCGAGATACCCCCGTACGGCCCGCTGCAGCGCCTCCACGGAGCGACCGTAGCCGGTCGGTCCGACAACAACGCCCGGTGCGTCAGGCCAGGACGTCGGCGAGTGGCAGCGCCGTCCGGCCGTGCGCGGCCGCCACCGGCTCGGAGACGACCTGGCCGTCGAACGTGTTGAGGCCGAGCGCGAGCGCCGGGTCGGCGCGCAGGGCGTCTCGCCAGCCCTTGTCCGCCAGTTGCAGGACGTAGGGCAGCGTCACGTTGGTCAGCGCGTACGTCGAGGTGTGCGGCACCGCGCCAGGCATGTTCGCGACGCAGTAGAACACCGAGTCGTGCACCCGGTACGTCGGTTCGGCGTGCGTGGTCGGACGCGAGTCCTCGAAGCATCCGCCCTGGTCGATCGCGATGTCGACGAGAACGCTGCCGGGCTTCATCTCGGCGACCAGCGCGTTCGAGACGAGCTTCGGTGCCCGGGCCCCCGCGACCAGCACCGCGCCGATCACCAGGTCGGCGTCGGTCACCGCGCGTTCGATCTCGTAGCTGTTGGACGCCACGGTCTGCAGGTGGCCCTGGTAGATCCGGTCGGCGGCGCGCAGCTTGTTCAGGTCGGTGTCGAGCAGCAGCACCTCGGCCTGCATGCCGAGCGCGATCGCGGCCGCGTTCATCCCGGAGACGCCCGCGCCGATCACGACGGTCTTCGCCGCGTAGACGCCGGAGACCCCGCCCATCAACGTGCCGCGCCCACCGCCCGACCGCATCAGGTGGTACGCGCCGACCTGGGGCGCGAGCCGGCCGGCGACCTCGCTCATCGGCGCCAGCAGCGGCAGCGACCGGTCGGCCAGCTCGACGGTCTCGTAGGCGATGCCGGTGACCTTCCGGTCGACCAGCGCGTCGGTGCACTCCTTCGACGCGGCCAGGTGCAGGTACGTGAAGAGCGTCAGACCGGGACGCATCCGGTCGTACTCCTCGGCGATCGGCTCCTTCACCTTGAGCACGAGCTCGGCCTCGCCCCAGACCGCGTCCGGGCCGGTGACGATCCGCGCGCCGGCGGCGGCGAAGTCGTCGTCGGTCACCGAGGAGCCCAGGCCCGCGCCGGCCTCGACCACGACCTCGTGGCCGTGCCGGACCAGTTCGTGCGCGCCGGCCGGGGTCAACGCGACCCGGTACTCGTGGTTCTTCACCTCTGCCGGGACACCGATCTTCACGCCGTCCACCTTTCCCCACCACCGCGCCGGACGACATCGTTGCGTGGGGAAACGATGACGATCAGCGAGGGCTTGTCGTGAATCCGTGGCTGGAAACCCCCGTAGGTTGTGACTTGCCTAGAGGATAAACGACGCAAGTCGGTGGGCAATTAACAACAAAACGGGCATGAATTCACAGTTGTCGCCTACCCGATCGTGCGCGCTAACCCGAGCCCACTACGCTGCGGCGCCATGACCTACTCTCCACCTCCTGGCCAGTACCCCGGCGGGCAGCAGCCCGGCGGCTACCCCGGCGGTCAGCCGGGTTACGGCGCCGTCGACCCGGCGTCCGGCCTTCCGTACTCCGACAAGTCGAAGCTGATCGCCGGACTGCTCGGCATTCTGCTCGGTAGCTTCGGCGCCGGTCGGTTCTACACCGGTCACACCGGCATCGCGATCGGTCAGATCGCGGCCACGTGGCTCACCTGTGGCCTCGGTGCCCTCTGGCCGCTGATCGACGGGATCATGATCCTCGTCAACGGCGGCACGGACGCCCAGGGCCGCCCGCTCCGCCCGAACTGAGCAGTACCGTCCCCAGCGCCGCGGCCCGTTCTCGGGCCGCGGCGCTCTACCTTTCTGGGCCGTAGGCGCTCGTGCTCTGACGCGGAGCGCGCCGAGGACGAGGCTGGCAGTCGAGCGCGAGGCCGCCTCGACCTTGCGGTGGTCTCAAGGCCTCGCGCTCGCCTGTCAGGCTCGCCCCTCGGCGGCCGTGCACTACATGCGGTCGGGGCGGGCGCGCCAGGGCGCGTCGGTGCCGCGCAGGCCCTGCCAGCCGCGGGCGCGCGCTGCGGCCGCCGCGAGCACTCCCGCGGCCGCTGCCGCGTTCTCGATCTCGCCTGCCAGCACCAGGTCCACGGCCTCGTCGAGCGCGAACCACCGCGAGCTCATCGTGGCCTCCTCGCCCGTACGGACGTGACGGTCGCCGTCCGGCACCGGCGAGAGCCCCCGGGCCAGGTAGATCCGAATAGCCTCGTTCGACGCGCCGGGCGTCGTCAGCAGGTCGAGCAGTACGTCGTACTGCGTCGCCCGCAGATCCACCTCCTCGGCGAGTTCCCGGGCCGCGGTCAGCACGGCCGCCTCGCCGTCGACGTCGAGCAGGCCGGCCGGAAGCTCCCAGAGCTCCCGGCCGACCGGGTGCCGGTACTGGTGAACGAGCAGCACCCGCTCGTCGGAGTCGACCACGACGACCCCCACCGCCCCCGGGTGGATCACCCAGTCCCGGACCGCGGTCTCGCCGCCCGGCATCGTCACCGCGTCGCTGACGACCGAGAACACCGCGCCGGAGAACTGCTGCTCCCGCGACACCACCTCGAATGTCACGTGAGGGCACCCGCACCCGCCGGGGCGTCCCCGACCGGCACCTCCACCGGCAGCCGGCCGGCGTTGTTGTACTCCAGCGCCGCGGCCACGAACGACCGGAACAGCGGGTGCGCCCGGGTCGGGCGGGACTTGAACTCCGGGTGCGCCTGGGTGGCGACGAAGTACGGGTGCTGCTCCCGGTCCAGCTCGATGAACTCGACCAGCGTGCCGTCCGGCGAGGTACCGGAGAACTCCAGCCCGACCGCGGACAGCTGCTTGCGGTAGGAGTTGTTCACCTCGTACCGGTGCCGGTGACGCTCGGACACCGACGTAGCCCCGTACGCGTCCGCCACGAGACTTCCGGGCGTCAACGCAGCCGGATACGCACCGAGCCGCATCGTGCCGCCCATGTCCCGGTCACCCGCGACGACGTCCTTCTGGTCGGCCATCGTGGAGATCACCGGGTGCGGGGCGTCCGGCGTGAACTCGGTCGAGTCGGCACCGTCGAGCTTCGCCAGCGACCGGGCCACCTCGATCACCATGCACTGCAGCCCGAGGCACAGGCCCAGCGTCGGGATGCGGTTCTGGCGGGCGTACTTGATCGCGCCGAGCTTGCCCTCGATGCCCCGCACCCCGAACCCACCCGGGATCAGCACGCCGTCCACGTCGGCCAGCGCCGCCGCCGCACCGGCCGGCGTCGCGCACCGGTCGGCCGGGACCCACCGGATGTCGACCTTCGCGTAGTTCGCGATGCCGCCCGCGCGCAGCGCCTCGGTCACCGACAGGTAGGCGTCGGGCAGGTCGATGTACTTGCCGACCAGCGCGACCGTCACCTGGTGGTGCGGCCGGTGCACCCGGTCGAGCAGGTCGTCCCAGCTGGCCCAGTCGACGTCCCGGAACGGCAGGTTGAGCCGCCGCACGACGAATGCGTCCAGGCCCTCGCGGTGCAGCACCTTCGGGATGTCGTAGATCGACGCCGCGTCCGAGGCCGAGACGACCGCGTCGGCGTCGACGTCACACATCAGGCTGATCTTGCGCTTCAGCGACTCCGGGATCTCCCGGTCCGAGCGGCAAACGATCGCGTCCGGCTGGATACCGATGTTGCGCAGCGCCGCCACCGAGTGCTGGGTCGGCTTGGTCTTCAGTTCGCCGCTCGGGGCCAGGTACGGCACCAGCGAGACGTGCAGGAACAGGACGCGGTCCCGGCCGACGTCGTGCCGGACCTGCCGGATCGCCTCCAGGAACGGCAGCGACTCGATGTCACCGACGGTGCCGCCGACCTCGGTGATCACCACGTCCGGTACGACGCCGTCCGGGCCGGCGGCGGCCATGCCGCGGATCCGTTCCTTGATCTCGTTCGTGATGTGCGGGATGACCTGGACCGTGTCGCCCAGGTACTCGCCGCGGCGCTCCTTCGCGATCACCCGGCTGTACACCTGGCCGGTGGTCACGTTGGCGTTCGCCCGCAACTGGGTGTCGAGGAAGCGCTCGTAGTGACCGACGTCGAGGTCGGTCTCGGCCCCGTCCTCGGTGACGAACACCTCTCCGTGCTGGAAGGGGTTCATCGTGCCGGGGTCGACGTTGAGGTACGGATCCAGCTTCTGCATGACCACTCGCAGCCCGCGTGCGCTGAGCAGATTGCCCAGGCTGCTCGCGGTCAGGCCTTTGCCGAGCGAGGATGCGACTCCCCCGGTGACGAAGACATGCGTGGTCGCCTGCGACGACAGCGACAAGGGGACTCCCGCGGTAATGGCGCGGCCTGGTGGCCCGCGCGCCCACGGAATTTCACGGTAACACGTCGGCGGGTGCACCTGCGGAGCGTGCTGGCGTGTCCGAGGTTTTCCGGCCGTCGGTTGTACCCTCCGTAGCTGCCTGGTCGCCCTCATCCGTTTGCTGCCCGTTTTCCCTGCGGACGTCGTCCAAAGGCTCGTTCGGGGCAGTAGTCCGTCCGAAGCGGGAGCCGGGCTCGGGCCGCAACCAGGCCGCCACCGCTGCCGGGAGCGCCACCAGCGCCGCGTTCACCGGGACCGCGATCCCGGAGTCGTTGACGGCGAAGCCGAGCAGGCCGAGCACCACGACCACCTGCAGGCCGGTCCGCAGCCCCGGGTGAGCCCGGTAGGCCGCCCGCAGGCCCGCCGGTGGCCGGAATACCGCCACCCCGGCGATGACCAGCAGGATGGCCGCAGCGATCGTGTGCGGACCGGCGAACAGCAGGTCGAGGTTCGCGCGGATCTTCCGGTCGACGGTGGCCAGGCCGTCGCCGTCGAGCACGGTGGCGACGAAGCGGCCGAAGTGGGTGCGGTCCTCCTCCGGGCGGAGGTAGTCGGCGATTGCGAGCGACGCGACGAGCCCGGCTCCGGCGCCCAGCACGGCCACGGCGCGGCGGCCGGTGACCTTGCGCCCGGCGACCAGCAGCGCGAGGACGCCGAACGCCGGCACCAGCGTGAGGATGCCGCCGAAGTCGGTTCCGAGGCCGGGTGAGCCCTCGACCACGATCACCGGCACCGCGACGGCCAGCGCCACCGCGACCGCCGAGCGGCTGGGTCGGCCGGCGGCCAGGCCCGCGGCGAGCAGCAGCGCGGACGCGCCGAGCACCGCGAACGCGACGTTGCCGAAGCCCACGTACCGGCCGCCCTCCAGCGCGGTGTAACCGAGGAGGCTGTTGAGCTGCAGGCGGGCGCCGGTCATCACGTCCGCGAGCAGGACCACGACGGTCACCGCGCTGACCGCGGCCAGGCGGCCGGTGGCGGTGCGGCCCCACGGTGGTGCCACCGCGACGGCCGTGACCAGCGCCATCGCGCCGAGGATCGCCGCCGCCAGCGCCGGGGTCGTGGGGTCCGCCCGCCACCACGGCACGGTATTCGCGAGGAACGTGGCCACCGGGAACGCGCTCAGCGCGGTGATCGCGACCGAGGCCCGGCGGCGCAGCGGGTCGTCCACCGCGGGACGCCGTCGCAGCAGCAGCGCGGCGATGCCGTAGACCACCGCGCAGAGCACCGCGAAACCGGCCAGGAACGTGCCTACGAGGTGCTTACGGGCCACCGCGGCGGTGTCGGCATCAACCAGCGCCGCGCGGGTCGTAGCGAAGCTCTCGGACCGGGTCTCGGTCGAGCGGAACACCGGCCGGCCGGCGATGTCCTCGGGCACCGGCTCGTCGAGCGCCGCGAGCACGGTCGGGGCGATGTCCACCAGCTGCAGGTACGGCATCCGGCCGGTGCTGGACGAACGCAGCCAGCCGCGGTCGAAGCCGGGGCCGTCGGCGATCGCCACGTGCAGGCGGCCGTCGGTCGCGTCGGTGTCGGAGACCCCGACGACCAGCAGCGTGGAGTTCTCCGGGCGGGCCGCCTCAACGCGGGCCAGGGCGGCGTCGGCCCGTCGCAGCGCCGCGTTTCGGCCGTCACCAGCGGCGTCCGGGAGCGCACCCAGGTCGACCGCGGTGAGCGGGCAGGCGCGCAGCAGCGGCGCCGGGTCGTCCGGCAGCGTGGCGCGGTAGACGTCGACGTTGCCGGAGGAGTCGGCCGCGGCCAGCGCGCCACCGGTCCCGACGGCACCGGCGCAGGTCAGCCGGGTACCGAGCAGGCCCGGCTTGGCACCGAAGCGGAGCTGCCGGTTGAGCTCCGCGAGGTCCTCCCAGCCGTCGATCGACGCGCCGGAGCCGGTGTTCCGGCTGCTCACCGGGGGTGCGGTCCGTGGTCCGCAGCCTTCCGCGGTGTCGATGTCCGAGGGCTCGACGATGGCCGCCGAGCGACCGGCGCCCAGCGTCAGCCAGCCCTCGCCGACGCAGGTGACGGCCGGCGCGGCGCGCACCGAGAGCGTCCCGACCGAGCCGGAGGACGCCAGCCGGGCCAGCGTCGGCGTGCGGCCGGTGGCCACGTCGGACCACTGCAGGCCGGCGATGCCGACCACGACGACGGCGTTCGAGCGGATCGTCTCGGCGCGCGGGCCCGCCGCGGCGGGGACGGCGGTTCCGAGCAGCGCGAGCAGCACGATCGCGACCGCGAACCCCAACCGGTGGAACGGTGCAGCGTGACCGCTCACCGCGTCCCCCGGCCGCTCGGGGCCACGCTCTCGGCGTCCCGGGTCGGTGGCCGCTGGGACGGTGGTGCGGGCGCGGCTTCGGCGTCGGGGTCGGCGTTCTCGGACTGGGCACTCACCGGGCTGGCCTCAGGCACAACGGGTTCTCCGCCTGTCGAAGGGGGGTTGTCCGGTTCGGGGTCCGGAGCGTCGGCGGTCGTGCCACCGGCGTCCGGACCGTGGTCCGACGGCAGCAGCGGGGGCGCCACCTCCGGGGACCAGAGCGGCAGCTCCCGGCGGACCGGTCGCTGCCCGGCGAGAGCCACCCGGATCGTCAGCGCGATCGCGAGCGGCACCGCCACCATCACGGCGAACGCGGGGACCGCGACGCCGGAGTCGTTCAGCCCGAAGCCGAGCACCGCCGCGACGAGCAGCCCGACCAGCCCCGCCCGCACGGCCGGGTAGAGGCCGAGCACCCGGCGGAGCCGACCGGTCGGCACCAGCAGGACGAACGTGACGAACACCGCGACCGCCAGCACGAGGAGCGTCAGCTGGCTGGTCAGCAGCAGGTTGACGTTGGCCTCCGCCTTCCGCTGGATCACGGTGCCCGCCGAGCCGTCGAGCAGCTGGGCGACGAACCGGCCCAGGTGTGACCGGTCCTCCTCGGGCCGGGCGTAATCGGCGGCGGCGAACGCCGACACGGTGCCGAGCGCGGCCACCGCGGCGCCCGCGACGACACCGCCGGACACCCGCCGCCCGCTCAGCCGGACCGCGGCCAGCAGCACCGCCGGCGTCAGCGCCAGGATGCCCCCGATGTCGGCGCCCCACCCGGGCGCGCCGACGATCAGCACGGCGGCGGCGCCGGCCACCGTGAACAGCGTCGGGCGGCGCCAGCCGGGCACGGCCTGGGCCAGGCAGCCGATGCCGATCAGGACGCCGGCCGCGAAGACGCCGAACGCGAGGTTGCCGAAGCCGGTGAACCGGCCCGCGACCAGCGGCGAGTACCCGGGGAGCGCGTTGAGCTGCAGGTTGCTGCCGGTGAGCACGTCGGCGGCGAGCACCAGCGCGGTACCCACCGCGACGCAGCCGATCGGACCGGTGGGCCGCCCCCGCCAGGGGCCGCCGTAGGCGAGTCCGGTCAGCGCGGTCATCCCGGCCAGGATCAGCGTGATGCAGACGAACAGCGGGTGATCCGACCGCCACCACGGGACGATGTTCGCGGCGAACGCCGCCACCGGCACCGTGGCCAACACGACCGCGAGGACCTCGACGACCTCGATCGTCCGTGGCCAGCGGGGCCGTCCGGGTGTGCGTTTCCCGGCCGCACCCTTGGTCAGCGGCGCCGGGATCGCCTGGGCGACCACCGTGTGCCAGCGCCGGAACACCAGCCGCCAGGACAGCACGAGCAGGGCGATCACCGCGACGACCATCACCGTGAAGAACGGCTGCACCAGCGGCCGCTGCACCGCGGCGGCCCGATCCTGGTCGACCAGCCGGGCGATCTCACCGGCCGGAGTCGCCGCCTGCGTTCCGGCGCTCACCATCGCGACGCCGTTCATCGACGGCACCGGGTCGAGGCCGAGCGCGGAGATCGCGGTCGGGGCGATGTCCATCAGCTGAACGAACGGCGCCTTGCCGGTCGTCGGCGACGTGAGTTCGGCGCCCGGCTCGAAGCCGGGGCCGACCGCGAGGACGACGTGCAGGCGCGGGGTGTCGCCGGTGTCGGCGACGCCGACGACGATCAGCAGCGAGCCGGGCGGCCGGGCAGCGTCCACCCGTCCGATCAGCGCGTCCATCGTCGACGCCTGGTGGTCGCGCGCGGTGGTCTCCGCGATCGTCGGCGCCTCGACCAGCGTCACCGGGCAGCGGGTGAGCAGTTCGGTCGGGTCGGCGGGCAGCGTCGGCGTGTACCGGTCGATGCGGCCGCTGGGGTGGGCGGCGGCGACCGCCGCGCCCGACCCGACCGCGGTCACGCACCGGACGCCGTCGGCCAGGGCACCCGGCTGGGTGCCCTGGGACAGCTCGCTGTTGCGGGCCAGCAGCGCGTCCTGGTCGGGCAGGCGCGCGCCCTCCGCCCGGGTGGTGACCGGCGCCTGCAGCGGGAACCGGGCCGGGCAGGACATGCCGTGCCGCGGTCCGCGTCCGCGGTTGCCCGCGCCGAGCGTCACCCAGCCGTCGGCCGGGCAGGTGAGCGCGCCGGCCGCCCGCACCGACAGCGCGCCGGCACTGCCGTCGCCGAGCAGGCGCCAGAGCGTCGGGGTGCGGCGTTCGTCGACGTCGTCCCACCGCAGGCCGCTGACCCCGACCACGACGACGTGGTCGGTCGGTGCGGTCACCGCGCTGGGCGCCGCCACCGGTAGCCCCGGCACCGCGGTGATGCCGGTGATCGCGGCGATGACCACGACCGCGCACACCGCCGCGACCCGGAGCAGCAGCGAGACCGGCCGCTCCCCCGGGACGCCGGTGAAGGGCCCTGGCCCGCTTCGTCCGGCTTTCACGAGGGCGCCCCGCTGGCGGACGGGACCCCACGGAGCTCGGCGTAGACGGCCGCGGCGTGGGCGGCGACCGTGGCTTCGTCCGGCCAGGACGCCGCGACCTCGGCGCCGCGCGCGGCCAGCGTCGCGGCCGCGTCCGGATCGTCCAGAAGAGCCCGGACCGCCGCACCGACGGCCTTCGGGTCACCGGGCGGGACCAGCCGGGCGCCGTCGCCGACCAGGCCGGGGACACCGCCCACCGCGGTCGCCACCAGCGGGCGCCCGGCCCGCAGAGTCTCCTGCGCGAACAGCTGGCGCGCTTCCCAGTCGCTGGTGACCACCGCGACATCGCACGCCGCGAGCAGCTCCGCGACGTCGGTGCGGTGCCCGAGGAACCGCACCGGCGCGTTGTGCTCGGCGGCCCGCGTGCGGAGCGCGTTCTCCTCCGGACCGCTCCCGGCGATCACGACGGTCGCCGGTGCCCACCCGGCCGACGCGTCGATCAGCACGTCCAGGCGCTTCTGCGGGTGCAGGCGGCCGACGGTGAGCACGAGCGGGCCGTCGACGCCGAGCTCCGCTCTGACCTGGTCCCGGGTTTTGGTCGGTGGATCGAGCGTCGGTGCGGCCACCGGGCCGGGGCGGACGTCCCGCCCGCCGAGGCGCAGCACCCGGGCGATGAGGTCGTCGGAGGCGGTGAGCGTGAGGTCCGCGGACCGGGCCACGACGCGTTCCAGGCCGCGCAGCACCGGGTTGCGGGCCTGCGTCGGCATCAACATGTTGTGCCAGGTGACGACGAGCGGGCGCCGGCCGGCCGCGGCGGCCACCAGACCGGCACGCAGCCCGTGCGCGTGCACCACGTCCGGACGGTCGGCCCGCACGCGACGGCGGAGCGTGGCGACCGCGGTCGCGTCCCGGAGCGGATGCGGGCGGGCCGGGATCTCCAGCGGCGCGAACCCGGCACCGACCGCCCGGAAGCCGAACAGCTCCTCGGTGGCGGCCGGGCCGTACACGTCCACGCGATGGCCGGACTTCACCAGCTGCTCGGTGAGCGACCGGACGTGACGCCCGACGCCGCCCGTGCTCGACGCGAGCACCAGCGCTACCCGTGGCCGTCCGCTGCTCACGTCTTCACTCCTTCGTGGTCGGTCGTTAAACCTGTGGTCCCAGCATGCCTGGTCACTTTCGCCGAGGACGCCCGGGTCGGGGTAGTGGTACGGCCGTCTCGGCCCCGACCAGCCGACCGACGGATCGCAAAAGGCCTCCGAACAGCACGAGGACCACCACCGCGGCCAGCGCGCCCGCGCCGACGGCGGCGAGCAGGCTCTCTCCCGGCACCGCCGACGCGGCCCAGGCGCCCGCGGCGGCGGCCACCGCGGTCGCCGGTGCCAGGGCCAGCGCGAGCCGCCCGGTGCCGCGGAACGTCCCCGGTCCGGCCCGGCGCGCGGCCAGCACCAGCAGGGCCACGCCGAGCACGGTCATGCCGATCGTGTTGCCCGCCGCGAGCGCCGCGACCCGGTACTCGGCGGGCACGGTGAACACGAGGACGACGTCCGCGATCGCGGTGGCGGCCCAGCCGCCGAGTACCGCAGCGGCGGCGGGCCCGGGCCGCTCGGCGGCGTAGAGCGCGCGGGAGAGCAGCGCGAACAGCCCGTACCCGAGCAGGCCCGGTGCGAAGAACGCGATGCCGAGAGCCACTGCGCGCCTGCTGGCGTCGCCGTCGCCGGCCGCGGTGACGAGAGCGGCCACCGGTTCGGCGCCCGCGATCAGCGCGGCGGTGGCCAGCGCGCAGAGGATCAGGACGCCGTGCACGGTCGTCCGCAGCGTGCGCCGGTACGCGTCGTGGTCGGACCCCTCCCAGGCCGCGACCAGCCGCGGGTAGGCCGACGTGGCCAGCGGCACCGCCAGCACCGCCCACGGGAGCAGGAACACGGTCTGGGCCATCGTGAACACGACGACCGAGCCGTCCGGCGCCGACCACCGCTTGGCCAGCAGCAGCGCGATCAGCAATGCCAGCTGCTGCCCGACGACCGTCGCGACGCCGCTGCCGACCAGCCGCCGGACCCGGTCGACCGAGCCCGCCGGAAACCTCAGCGTCGGCCGGATCCGGACGCCGGTGCCCCGCAGCGGCACGAGCAGGCTGAGCGAGAGCACGACGACGCCGAGCGTGGTGCCGACCGCCAGCACGAGCTGCCCGGTGCGGCCGACCTCGGCGGCGGTCTCCGCACCGCTCTCCAGGCGTCCGTAGACCAGGTACGCGGCGATGACCGTCACGCTGGAGAGCAGCGGTGCCAGCGCGGGCCCGGCGAAGCGGCGGTGCGCCTGCAGGACGCCGGTGAGCACGATCCCGACGCCGTAGAGGACGAGCTGCGGCGCGAACACCCGCAGCAGCAGCCGGCCGAACTCACCGTCGGCGGCGCTCGCTTCCGGGCCGAGCAGCGCGGCGACGATCGGGCCCGCGGCGAGGCTGACCACGACCGCGAGCGGCGCGAGCAGCACGATGACCCAGGTGAGGAGCGCGGACGTCACCTGGTCGACGGTCTCGCGTGCGCCCCGGTCGGCGGCGCCTGCCAGCAGCGGGACGACGACGGCCGCGAGCGCGCCCCCGGCGACGATCTCGAACACGATGTTCGGGATCGTGTTGACGACCTGGTAGATGTCGCCGACGCCGTGGTAGCCGACCGTCCCGGTGAAGACGACGATCCGTCCGAAGCCGATGATCCGGGCCAGAATCGTGAGACCGGCGATCAGTCCGGCGGCACCGAGCAGCGAGCGGGTGACCCGCCGCTTCCCGGCGCCGCTCCCCCCGCCGTCCGCCGAGCCGTCCGCCGAGCCGTCCGGCAGGCCGTCCACCGGGCCGTCCGACGGGCCGTCCGACGGGCCGTCCGACGGGCCGTCCGACGGGCCGTCCCCCGGGCCGTCCGACGGGCCGTCCGACGGGCCGTCCGGCGACGGTGGCACGGGCGGCGTCCCGGTGTCGTCGGGGGCCGCCGCGGTGTCGGGCACGGTCACCGCCCTCCGGCGCCCGGCCCCGGCTCCCCCGTGCGCGGTGACGTCGGTGCCGCCGTGACCTCGGCCGCCGACGAGTCGGCGGCTGGCGCTTCGGCGGCAGGCTCATTCCCGGGCGATCCGGCTGCTGCCATGGCTGCGGGCGCCGCGGTCTCCGCGGCGGTCCCGCGCGCGGGCAGGACTGCGGGCGCGGGCGCGGCGGCGGGCGTGGGCGTGGGCGCGGCTGCGGGCGCAGGCGTGGGCGCGGGCGCCGCGATCTCCGCGGCGGTCTCCGTGGCGGTCTCCGCGGCGGTCTCCGTGGCGGTCTCCGCGGCGGGGGCGGGCGCGGCGGGGCGGCGGCCCC
This sequence comes from Cryptosporangium aurantiacum, assembly GCF_900143005.1. Taxonomy (NCBI): domain Bacteria; kingdom Bacillati; phylum Actinomycetota; class Actinomycetes; order Cryptosporangiales; family Cryptosporangiaceae; genus Cryptosporangium; species Cryptosporangium aurantiacum. Next base: position 15,874 of record NZ_FRCS01000029.1, on the reverse strand, counting down.
AGAGGTCGATCGTGTTCAGCGCGGGCGTCCGGGCGATCACCGCGGTGAAGCTGACCCGCTCGCTCGCCGCCATCAGCCCGATCAGCCCGGCGGCGGTGAGCGCACGACCGGGGCGGCCGAGCCGGGCCGCCGCGGCGACGCCCAGCAACGCCCCGAGCGCGTTCGCCCCGGCGTCCCCCAGCATGCTTCGCTCGCCCAGGTCGTCGGGGAGCGCGGCGACCGCCGCACCAGTGACCGCGGATGCCACGACGGCGGAGCCGTCGCGCCCCGGGCCCAGCAACGGCGCGGCAGCCAGCAGGCTGACCTTCAGCGCGCGCCCCGGGCGCAGGTCGAACAGGTTGACGACGTTCGCCGCGCCGGCGATCACGGTCGCCGCCAGCGCGGTGTCGACCGCAGCTCCCAGCGGCCCCCGACGCTCAGACGCACCCAGCACCGTCCCGGCGACCAGCGCGCTCACCCCGACCCCGGCCACCTTCACCGCACCCGCGCTGACCCGGCCCTCGCGCAGCGCCAGCAGGTGCCCGCGGAAGCCCTTGTCGGCGCGCTGCTCCGGGCGGGCCCCGACGATGTCGTCGTACGCACCCACGACCGCGGACCCCAGACCGGCGACCGCCGCGGCCACCGCGGTCCGGCGAGGGGCGGCGAACGCGGCCGCCGCGAGCGCGGCGCCGAGCGCCACCACCGGGCCCTCGGCGAGCGTCACCGGCTCACCGCGGTGGTTCGTGCGGGCCAACGCCTCGGTGATCGGCGCGGGCAGCCGCGTACCGGCGCGCTGCAGAGCACGGGTGGCCACCGCTGCCGCAGCCGCGGTGACAAAACGACGTGCGGCGGGCACGTGTCCTCCTCGTCAGGCAACTCACCGCGCCCGGGTCCTCGCGCGGTGAGGCGGCGTTGCGCGGCTACTCAGCTGCGGAGCGTGGGGATTCGCGCGCTCGCGCCGCTACCGGTGCCGTAGTGCCCGGCGCGGCCGGTGAACTGCTCGGTCAGCGCCATGGCGGTGGCCACCTGGCCCTCCGCGAGCGACACCCCGTCCACGGTCGAGATGGTCTTCGCCAGCGTACCGTCGTCCCTCACGGCCGCGACCGGGTTGCCCGCGCCCGCGGCCGTCGGCGCCGCCAGCACCATCTGCGACGCCACCACGTCGAACTGCTTCACGGCCTCCAGGAACGCGGTGTTGCGGTCCTCGGCGTCGCTGCCGGTCTCCGGCGCGCCGGCGACGATCACGACCGCGGTGGGCGGCACGTCGCTCACCTTGCCTTCCAGATCGAGTACGCCGAGGCTCTCGTATCCGGTCAGAATCCTGGTGCGGCTGTCCGGCGTGATCGGCGCCTTGTTCGCGAGCAGCACCGTGGCCAGCAGCGCGGACGCGGTCTCGACGCCGACGCCGTTGTTCGGCAGCGTGGTCACGGCGGGCGGCGTGACCCGGGCGGTGAGGTCCTGCAGGGCGTCGTCCTTGTTCGGGTCGGTGAAGTCCTTGCGCAGCCGCATCTCGCCGGTGATCGTCGCGCCGGCCTTCTTCAGCATGTCGACGACCTTGTCGCGCTCGTCGTTGTCGGCGGTCGGGCCGCTGACCACGAGCACGCTCTTGCCGGTGAGCTTCCCGGCCAGCAGCACGGGCGCGATCTGCCGCGTGAACTCGTCCTGCGACGCCGCTCTGGCCTGCAGTTCCTCGACCTGGTCACGCAGCTGGCCGTTGCTGTTGCGCAGGCCGCTCACCTGCTCGGAGATCTGGTTCTGCACGGTGCCGTTCAGCGCGGCCGTGCCGAGTACCAGCCCCACGGCGAGCGCGAGGAAGACCGCGGTCAACGAGACCACGTGGTAGCGGAAGTTGATCACGAGAAGAGCCTCTGCAGCTGGAAGACCAAGTTGTCCCACTGCTCGGCGAGCAGTTGCAGGGAGGTGCGACCGACCGTCGAGATCGCGAGTGCCGCAGCCATCGCGCACAGCGCGGCGGCGATCAGGACGAACAGGGACATCGAAGACACTCGTTGCCGGTAGAGGCGACTCACTCCCTTCGCGTCCACCAGCTTGCCGCCGACCCGCAACCGGGTCAGGAACGTCGACGCCATCCCGGCGCGTCCCTTGTCGAGGAATTCGACCAGCGTGGCGTGCGTCCCGACCGCGACGATGAGCGTCGCCCCCCGCTCGTCGGCCAGCAGCATCGCGATGTCCTCGCTGGTCGCCGCCGCCGGGAACACCACCGCGCGGACGCCGAGCCGGTCGACCCTGGCGAGGCCGGGCGCGCGTCCGTCCGGATACGCGTGCACGACGACCTCGGCGCCGCAGCGCAGGACGTCGTCGGAGACCGAGTCCATGTCGCCGACGATCAGGTCGGGGGTGTAACCGGCCTCCACCAGCGCGTCCGCACCACCGTCGACGCCGATCAGCACCGGCCGGAACTCGCGGATGTACGAGCCCAGCACCTCCAGGTCCTCGCGGTAGTCGTACCCGCGGACCACGATCAGACAGTGCCTGCCGTCGATCGGCGTCCGGATCTCCGGGACGCCGACGCCGTCGAGCAGGAGGTCGCGCTCCCGCTTCATGTACTCCATCGTGTTCGCGGCGAACGCCTCGAGCTGCACCGACAGCCCGGCCTTGGCCTCGGTCATCGCCGCGGCCACCGACTCGGTGTCCTGCCGCTGACCGGTCGCGACCAGCTCGTCACCGAGGTAGATGCTCGACCCGTCGATCCGGATCCGCTGGCCCTCGCGGACCCGGTCGAAGATCTCCTGGCCGACCGCGTCGACGAGCGGAATGCCCGCGCCGACGATCACCTCGGGGCCGAGGTTGGGATAGCGGCCGGAGATGCTCGGCGACGCGTTGATCACCGCCGAGCAGCCCGACGCCACCAGCGCGTCGCCGGCGACCCGGTCGATGTCGACGTGATCGATGATCGCGACGTCGCCGGGCTTCAGCCGTTGGGTGAGCCGTTTGGTGCGGCGGTCGAGTCGCGCCGGCCCTGCCGTGGCGGAGTCGCCGTCGGCAGCGCGGGGGCGTCGGAGAGTCGGGAGGCGCATCCCTTGCATCCTCTCATCGGACCGCACCCGCTTCCTAAACGACGCGCCCTCACCGATCGAACCACCACAAAGGCCACTAATCAGAACTCGTCGAGCATCCAGGGTGTCGGACCGGCGAACACCGCGGCCAGCCGGGCCAGCGCGCCCGGCTCCCCCTCGGCCAGACCGGCCGACGTCAGAGCGGCCGCACCGGCGTACCCGGTGAACACCGCCGCCAGCCCGCGGCTGCTCAGCCGGACCGCACCGGAACCGCCGGGGGCCAGGCTGCCCGTGCCGTCGGCGACCGACAGCTGCCACCGTCCCTCGTGCCAGGGGGCCTGGGGGTCGACGATCTCCAGGTCGACGTCGGCGGCGAGCGGCCCGAACCCCCGGCCGGCGACGGCCAGCGGCGCGTCGACGACCCGCAGCATCCACGGCTCGTGCTGGGTGTAACCGCCGCGCGGCAGCCCGAGGCCGCCGATCACCGGGTCGGCCAGCCGGATCCGGGTGTCGCCGATCGACGTCTGCCAGGAACCGGCGCAGGTCAGCAACGCGTCGCGGACGTCGGGGCGGTCGGCGATCAGGTCGTGGACGTCCAGCCGCGGCGGCCCGTCGGGCTTCTCGCGCCGGGACCAGCTGACGTAACCGGCGTCGACCCCGTCGACGGACGCGATCACCACGCCGTCCAGCGTGGCCAGCAGCGTCAGGTCGAACGCCGGCCCGGTGCGGGTGAGCGGCCCCACCGCCGGGCGCGCGGCCTCGGTGTAGAGCGCGTGCACGGAGGCGAGGTCGTCCGCGGCCGGATCGTCCCGGTCGAGCGCGCGGAGCGTCACCTCCTTGCCGTCGTGACCGGCCCCGGCCGGACCGGAGCGCCCGGCCGCCGACAGGCGGGCCGCCGGGAGGTCGATCCGGGCGAGCGTGCCCGCCACCTCCCAGCCGAACGCACGGTAGGCCGTCGGGATCGACGGGAAGAGCGCGCTCACCGGGGTGCCGTCGGCGTGCATCCGCTCGATCGCCCGCCCGAGCAACAACCGGGCGACGCCCCGGCGGCGGGCGTGCGCGGCGACGGCCACCGCCGCGATGCCGCCCATCGGCAGGTCACGGCCGGCGAACCACTGCCGGTACGGCCGGATCGTCGTGACGCCGAGCAGGTCGCGTCCGTCGCGGGCGGCGAACACGATCTCGGTCTCGGTCACGCTGCGATACCGGTCGGCACGGTCGGGGCCACCGAACGCGTTGCGCAGCAGGTGCGCACCCGCCCGGATCAGCGCCTCGTCGTCCGGGGTGAGCTGGATGACCTCGATCATGCGGCGGCGTCCTTCTCGGCCCGCGCGACCGCGAGCAGTTCCTCGGCGTGGGCGATACCCAGGTCGCTGTCGTCCAGACCGGCCAGCATCCGGGCCAGCTCCCGCGGACGCTCGGCAGCCGACAGCGACCGCAGGCCGCTGGTGGTGACCGATCCGTCCGAGTCCTTCACGACGACGACGTGGTGGTCGGCGAACGCGGCGACCTGCGGCAGGTGGGTCACGACCAGCACCTGGTGGGTGCGCGCCAGCCGGGCGAGCCGCTTGCCGATCTCCACCGCGGCCCGACCGCCCACCCCGGCGTCCACCTCGTCGAAGACCATCGTCGGCGGGCCACCGGCACCGGCGAACACCACCTCGATCGCGAGCATCACCCGGGACAGCTCACCGCCGGACGCGCCCCGGTGCAGCGCCAGCTCCGGCGCACCGGGGTGCGACGCCAGCCGCAGCTCGACGTCGTCGACCCCCTCCGGGCTGACCGCGAGGCGTCTGCCGTCGACCACGACCGAGGGTGTGGCGGCGCCCTCCGCGACCTCACGCTGCATCACCGCGGCCACGACTCGCGCGTGCGGCATCGCCAGCCCGGTCAGCTCCGCGGTGACCTGCTCGCCGAAGCGCGTGGCCGCGGCGGACCGGGCCGCCGACAGCGCGCCAGCCGTCGCGGCCAGCTCGGCGGCGACCTCGTCACGCTTGGCGCGCAGCGCGTCCAGCGCCTCCTCGGACGTGTCGAGGTCGGCCAGCTTCGCCGCGGCCTGCTCGGACCAGGCCAGGACGCCGTCGATCGTATCCGCGTACTTCCGGGTCAGGCCCGCCAGCTGCGCGCGCCGCTCGTGCACCGCGGCCAGCCGGGCCGGGTCGGCGTCGAGGCTGTCGGTGTAGGAGGCCAGCTCGGTGCCGAGCTCGCCGCAGAGCGCGGCCAGCTCGTCCGCACGGCGGCCGGCCTCGGCCAGCACCGCGTCGTGACCGGCCACAGCGGACAGCGCCCGCCGCACCACGCCGAGCAGCGCCGCGACGTCCGCGGACTCGGTGTCCATCGTCGGGTCGCCGGCCAGCGCCTGGTGCGCGGTGTACGCGGCGATCCGCAGTTCCTCCGCGTGCTCGAGGCGTTTGGACTCGGCTCTGAGCTCCTCGTCCTCACCGGGCAGCGGATTGACGGCCTCGATCTCGGTCAGGCCGAACCGCAGCGCGTCGGCCTCCTGCGTGCGTTCGCGCGCCCGGTTCGTCCGGTCGGTGATCTCGGCGACCACTGCCCGCCAGGCCTGGTACCGCTCCTGACACTGCGCGCGCAACTGCGTGACCTCGTCACCGGCGTACCGGTCGAGCGCGCCGCGCTGCTCGGCCGCCGACAGCAGCCGCAGCTGGTCGGACTGGCCGTGGACGGCGAGCATCTGCTCGGCCAGCTCGCCGAGCAGGCCGACCGGGACCGTCCGGCCGCCGACGTGCGCGCGTGACCGCCCCTCGGCGGCGACGCTGCGGGCGAGCAGCAGTGTGCCGTCGTCGTCGGGCGCCGCGCCCGCCTCGGCCACCCGGTCGAGCACGAGCTTCTGCGCCGGGTCGTCAGGCGCGAACCGCAGCCGCCCTTCGACCAGCGCCCGCCCGGTGCCGCGGCGTACGCGGCCCGCGTCGGCGCGGCCACCGAACAGCAGGCCGAGACCGGCCACGACCATCGTCTTGCCGGCACCGGTCTCCCCGGTGACGACGGTGAATCCGTCAACGAGCTCCAGCGTCGCGTCTTCGATGACGCCCAGTCCGGTGATTCGGATTTCCTCCAGCACGCCGCCGAGGCTACCCAGCCCCACCGACATCGGTGGCACCGCGCCCGGAACGAGCGGCTTCCGCGTCGCCGCGCCAGCCCTGCACCGGCAGGCCGAATTTCGCCACCAGACGGTCGGTGAACGGGCGCGGGCTCATCCGCACCACCCGCACCGGGTCGCCGCCCCGCCGGATCACCGCGCGGCTGCCCGGCGGCATCTGCACGACCCGCTGCCCGTCGCACGACACCACGGCCGGGACGCCGTCCGAGAGCACTTCGACGATGATCGTCGAGGTCGGAGCCGTGACCAGCGGACGGGCGAACAGCGCGTGGGCGCTGATCGGCACGACGAGCATCGCCTCCACGTCCGGCCAGACCACCGGGCCGCCCGCCGAGAACGCGTACGCGGTGGAGCCCGTCGGCGTCGCGCACACGACGCCGTCGCAACCCCAGCGGGACAGCGGGCGACCGTCGATCGACACCATGACCTCGAGCATCCGCTCGCGCATCGCCTTCTCGACGCTGGCCTCGTTGAGCGCCCAGCTGTGCGCGATCGAACCGTCCGGACGCCCGACCGTGAGGTCGAGCGTCATCCGCTCGTCGACGACGTAGTCACCCTCGACGACCCGCCGCACGGTCTCGTCGAGGTGCTCGGCCTCCGCCTCGGCGAGGAACCCGACCCGGCCGAGGTTGATCCCGAGCAGCGCGGCGCCGGCCGGGCGCGCCAGCGCCGCGGCCCGCAGCAGCGTCCCGTCGCCGCCGAGCGCGAACACGATCTCGGCGCCCACGGCTGCCTTCTCGTCCGGGCGGACGACCGTTGCGTCGATGTTGAGGTCGGGCGCTTCATCGGTCAGCACCCGCAGGCCGAAGCCGGCCTCGGAGAGCTGGGCCGCGACCCGGCGGGCGTGCACCACGTTGAGCGCGCGACCGGCATGCGTGACGAGCAGTGCCTGCCGACTCATCTCAGCTAGCTCTCCCTGGATCTGGTGCTTGCTCGACGGCTGTCCGGACAGCGGCGGGGTCCACCGGCGGGGCGTCCCGCCGCAGCCAGAGAAAGAACTCCACGTTCCCGGACGGCCCGGGAAGCGGGCTGGCGACGACCCCGGCGACGCCGAGGCCCATCGTCGCAGCCGTCGCCGCGACGCCGAGCACCGCCTCGATCCGCAGCTCGGGATCTCTGACGACACCCCCGCTTCCCAGCCGTTCCTTGCCCACTTCGAACTGCGGCTTGACCATCGGGACCAGGTCGCCGTCCGGCTCGGTGCAGGCGGCCAGCGCGGGCAGCACCAGGCCGAGCGAGATGAACGACAGGTCGGCGACGGTGACCGCGCACGGCCCGCCGATCGCGTCCGGAGTCAGCGTGCGGACGTTCGTGCGGTCGACGACCGTCACCCGCTCGTCGGTCTGCAGCGACCAGGCGAGCTGGCCGTAGCCCACGTCCACCGCGACGACGCCCGCCGCGCCCGCGCGCAGCAGCACGTCGGTGAAGCCGCCGGTGGACGCGCCGGCGTCCAGGCAGCGGCGATCCTTGACGCTCAGCCCGGTGAACGCGTCCAACGCGCCGGCGAGCTTGTGTCCGCCGCGCGAGACGTAGCGGGGCCCCTCGTCGACGGCGACCGTGACGGCGCTGGCCGGGTCGACCGCGGTCGCCGCCTTGGCGGCGGGCCGGCCGTCGACCTTGACCGCACCGGCGGCGATCAGCTGGGCGGCGTCCTCGCGGGACCGGGCCAGGCCGCGGCGTACCAGTTCCGCGTCCAGGCGGGTTCGGCGTGCCACGGCGTCAGGCTCGGGGATCGTGCGAGGTGGTGCGGAGACGCACGTCAGCTCCCGTCGACCGCGGCGAGCGTGTCCTGCAACGTGCGGTGCACGGCCTCGTAGGCGGCGACGTGCTCGGAGACCGGCCGCTCGTCCAGGTCGTCGAGGCGCGCGAGGACGGCGGTCACCTGCTCCGCAGCCGCAACGTCCGACCCCCCGGTCCCCAGCGTCGGAGTCCCCGGCGCCGAGCCCTCCGGCGCCAGGGTCGCTCCGGCCGAGGCCGCTGGCGCCGAGCCCGGCGCGGCCGAGCCCGGCGCCGTCGAGCCCGGCGCCGTCGAGCCCGGCGCCGTCGAGCCCGGCGCCGTCGAGCCCGGCGCCGTCGCTGCCGCGGAGCCCGCAGCAGCCGGAGTCGCGGCCGCCGCGGCGGCTCCGGCCGAGCCCGCGGCGGCGGCGGTCGAGATCGCGGCCGGCGGGCCGGAGGCGGCTGCGGCCGGAAGGCCGGAGGCCGGGGCCGGGGCCGGGGCCGGGGCCGGCAGGCTGCCGGGCGTCGCTGAGCGACCGGGAACCACCGGAGGCGGGCCGGGCTTCGGCGCGGGCGGCGGACCGGGCTTCGGTACCGCCGCGCCGAAGCTCCGACTGTCCGGTTCGGACGTCACGAGTCGGTCGACCCGCCGGCCGGTGCCGCGCTGTCACCACCGGTGCTCTTGGCCGGGGTGCTCTTGGCCGGGGGGGTCTTCGCCGGGCTGGTCTTCGCAGGCGTGGCCTTGCTGGCGGTCGCCTTCGTCGCCTTGGCCGCGGGCGTGCGCTTGGCCGGCGTGCGCTTGGCGGGCGTCGTCTTGGCGGGCGTCGTCTTAGCCGCCGTCGTCTTAGCCGCCGTCGTCTTAGCCGCCGTCGTCTTCGCCGCCGTCGTCTTCGCCGCGGTGGCCTTCGCCGTCGACGTGGCCGCGCTCGGCTCGGCAGTGGACGAGGCCGGGGCGGCCGCGAACGCGGGCTTCGCCGGAGCAGCCTTGGCCGCATCCGTCGTGGCCGGGGTCGCCTTGGCTGCGGTGGCCTTCACGGCGGTGGACTTGGCCGCGGTCGCCTTCGCCGGCGTCGACTCAGCGATGGCCGACGTCGCCGCCGGGGCCGTGGCCGCCGGAGTCATCCCTGCCGCAGCCGACGCTGCCTCAGCCGGGGTCGTCGCCGCCGGGGCCGTCGCCGCCGGGGCCGGGGCGGCGGGCGTCGCCGCCTTCGCCGGAGCAGCCTTCGCCGCCGTGCTCTTCGCCGCCGTCGACTTGGCAGGCGCCGTCTTCGCTGGCGCCGTCTTCGCGGGCGTCTTCACCGGCGCAGCCTTCGCAGCCGTCTTCGCCGGGGTCGCCTTGACGGCGCTCGCCAGCGCGTCGCCCTGCGTGCCGCCCGCGGTCTCACTGGCCGGCGTCGCCTTCGCCGGAGCCGACGGCTTCGCGGGAACCGGAGCCGGAGCCGGCGTCGCCTTGGTGGCCGTCGTCTTCGCCGCGGTGGCCTTCGCCGTCGACGCCGACGGCGCCTCAGCCGCCGCCGCCTTGGCCGGAGCCGGCGCCTTGGCCGGAGCCTTCACCGGAGCCGGCGCGGGAGCCTTCGCCGCCTTCTTGGCGACCTTCTTCGCCGCGACCTTCTTCGCCGCCGGCTTCCCGGTCGTCGCCGCCGCGCTCGCCAGCGGGTCGCCCTGCGGCCCACCCGCCGACCCGGCGGACGCCGGCGCACCAGAGGCCTGCGCCTTCTTCAGCGCGGCCTCGAGTTCCTTGATCCGCGCGGTCAGCTGGCTGACCTCGTCGGCGGTGGCCAGGCCGACGCGGTTGAGCGACTTCTCGATCTCCGAACGGATCAGGTTCGTCAGCGCCTCGCGGTTCTCGAGGCTGGTCGCCAGGAGGTCTTCCGTGAGCGCCTGGACCTGCTTGACGGTCGCGCCGCCACTCTTGGCGAGCTCTTTCGCGGCAGCCTTGGCACGCTTCTTGGGCACCTCAGTGAGCCCTGTCGCGAGGGCGAGGTACGTCTTCAGAGCATCCTGCATTGGGTAGACACCTTCCGCTGCGCCGCGTTGGCCCACGCGGCCGAGTCACCCCACGCTACCCGCTGGTCCCAGCGACCAGCACACCGCCGCTGCTGACGAACGTCCGTCCACGGCCAGAATCGCACGTCGCCGTCGTGTCGATCGACCACATCGGCCGGACACGCCGACACCACCGACCGCTTCCACCGTCACGCTCCGAGACGCCCGCCCCGCCGAGTACCGAACGGCGTGCCGCTCCCATACGAAGCGGCCCCGTCCAGGACAGCTATGGCTCGCCCGAACGGGTCCACTCACCTCGGCAGCAGCGACGAGCCGCGCCGGTCGCCCGGACCCTGCCGAGGTACCGTCCGTCCGGGGCGGAAAGCCCGGAACCACGAACAGACCGGAACCACGAACAGAGAGGACCGGCCACGTATGGCGACGCTGGAGGAGTGCCGCAAGGCGCTGCAGGACGTGGCCGACCGGATCGCGTCCGGCGACACCGGCGACCGGGAACCGCCGAAGCTCGATCGCTCCCTCGCCTGCCGGCTCACCGACCTCGGCACCGGATTCCACGGCCGGCTGGCCGGTGGCACGATCCAGGACATCGCCGACGGCGACGACCCCAAAGCGCAGATCGCACTGACCCTGAGCAGCGACGACCTGGTGGCGCTGAGCCGCGGCGAGATCAACTTCGCCAAGGCGTGGGCCAGCGGCCGGATCAAGGTTCAGGCGGGCGTCCGAGACCTAATCAAACTCCGCACCCTCCTGTAGTGCACGGCCCGCCGAGGGGGCGAGGCTGACAGGCGAGCGCGAGGCCTTGAGACAACAGCCAGATCGCGGCGGCCTCGCGCTCGACTGCCAGCCTCGTCCTCGGCGGGCTCCACGTCCAAGCGCTCGCGACCACGTCCGAACGCGGCGCCACGTCCAAACGCTCGGCCGCACGTCCGAACGCGGCGCCACGTCCGAGCACTCGGCTCCGCGCGCGCGACGTCGGGGCGAGCTACAGCTGCAGCGCCCGCAGCGCCGCGGCCGCGTCGGCACCCTCGCCCTTCACCGCCGACGGTGAGGGCAACGACCACGCCGCCACGGCCAGCGCGCGCAACGCGTCCACATCATCGGAACCGGACCCGCGCAACACCACAGCGGAGCCGTCGACGCGCGTCGTCCAACCCCCACAGGTAAAGCCGTCCGCAGACGGCACCATCGCCGGGTGGGGCACCGCAAGTCCCCGCAGGTCCGCCGCCACGTACGTCGGCCGTTCCCCCGGCCCGGCGGCCAGCAGGTCGGAAGCCTCGGTCACGCCGGTCAGCACCAGCAGGCTGTCCGCACCACCGTTGACCGCTCCGGCCATGTCGGTGTCGAGCCGATCCCCGATCACCAGTGGCCGCTGCGCACCGGTCCGCCGCACCGACTCCTGGTGCAGCCGTGGATGCGGCTTCCCGACCACCACGTCCGGCTCCCGGCGCACCGCCGTGACCAGCGCCGCCACCAGCGCACCGTTCCCCGGCAACGGACCCCGCGACGACGGGATCGTGAAATCCCGGTTCGTCGCCACCCACAGCGCGCCGGCACGCAGCGCCACCGACGCCTCGGCCAGCTGCTCCCAGCCGACCTCCCGCGCGTACCCCTGCACGACCGCCGCCGGCTTCTCGTCCGCCGACCGCACCGGCCGCAGCCCCACGTCCGCGACCTCGTCCGCGAGCCCCTGCGCACCCACCACCAGCACCGGCGCACCGACCGGCAGTTCCTCGGCCAGCAGCGCCGCCGATGCCTGCGCCGCGGTGACCACCTCGTCCTCGGAGCCCTCGACCCCCACCCGCGCCAGCAACGCCACCACGTCCGGCGCGCGCCGCGACGCGTTGTTCGTCACGAACCCGATCCGCATCCCGGCAGCACGAGCGGCGGCCACGCCGTCCGGCGCGAAAGCGATCGGTTCTTCCTGCAGGTACAACACACCGTCGAGGTCGAACAGGGCAGCGTCGTACCGTTCGGTGAGCGGCGTCTCGCTCCCGGGGAGTCCACTCACCGGGCGTCGCCGTCCTCGATGTCACGCAACAGTCGTTCCAGGTCCGACGGCACGTTCACGTCCGATCCCCGCACCGGCGGAGCCTCCTCCGGCACACCCGCCGTCGCCGGCCCACCGACCGGGTCCACCGCGTTCTGCGCCCGAGCGTTCCGCAGCGCGGTCGCGTAGTGGTGGTCGTGCGGCTTCATCGCGACCGCCAGCGACAGATGCTCCACCGCCGCCTTCGGATCCCCGGACCGCAACGCCGCCAACCCCAACCCGAACAACGCGTAGTCGTCGGACGGATGGTCGGCCACAATCTGCGCGAACAGCTGCCGGGCCTCCTCGTACTGCTGCGCGTCGAACAACGCGCGCGCCAGCGTCTCCCTGGCCGCCCGCGATCCGGGGTCGGCTGCGAGCGCCCGCTGCAACAGCTGGGCCGCCGCCGCCGCGTTGCCCTGCCGCAGCAGCTCTTCGCCCCGACGGAACCAGTCATACGCCTCGCCGGTCGGCGAGCCGTGCTCCGGCGTCTCAGTCATGCGTCAGCCTCCGAAGTCATAGCGGCCTACGGCCGCCGACGGCGGGTTACCCCGCGCGACCGTCCCCGCCGTCGTAGTTCTCTCCATCGGAGAACGACGCCGTCCGGCTGGGCACCGCACGCTCGGAGGTGGGGGCCGGCCCCGTCCCGGCGGAACTCGAGTCACCGTCGGCGCCCGACCGCTCGGGGGCACCACCGTCGATGTCGCTCTCCCCCACCGACGCGGTCAACTCCTCGTCCGTGGGCCGCTCGACGACGTCCTCGTCGTCGTCCCAGTCGTCGTCCTCGTCGGTCACCGCGCTGACGGCGTCGTCAGCCACAGCACCCGCGCCGTCACCGACGCTGCCGCGGCCGTCGCTGCCGTCGACGTTGGTGTCGCTGCCGTCTCCGCCGACGCTGCTGTCGCCGCCGCTCCGGCCGAAACCGTCGTCCCCGCCGCCCGAGTCCTGCACATCACCCCGGCCGACGATCTCGCCGTCCTCACCAGCCGCGACGCCGGCGCCGACCAGGTCCGCGGTGTCGCTCCGCTCGGCCTCGTCGCCGTCGATGGCCTCGTACGGCTCGTCCGCCAGCACCCGCGCGCGCACCGCGCAGTCGTCGGCTCCCCGGCCAGGATTCTCGCCGTCGCCGTCGCCCAGCACGTCCACCACCACACCACCGGCGCTCTCGCCGCCGCGGCCCTCGGCATCGGCGCCCTGCGCATCAAGCACCGCGCCACCGGCGTCCTGGCCGCCGCGCAGCCCGCCGCCGCCGTCCTCGGCGCCGTGCGGGTCAACCACCGCGCCGCCGGCGCCCTGGTCACGGGTCTTGCCGTCGTGCCCGTGAGCCACCGGGCCGTCGACGTCTCCGCCGAGAATCTCGCTGTCCTCGTCCTCGGCTACCGGGGTGCCGTCGGCGTCGAGTCCGTCAGGCTCGCCTTCGTCATCGGCGTCATCGGCGTCATCGGCGTCGTCGTCCCAGCTGTCGCCCTGCTCGTCGCGGGCGCTGCCGTCGAGGAACTCGTCCTCGTCGTCGCTCTCGTCGGTGAACAGGAAGCCGTCGAGGTCGAGCACGCGCTCGCCGGCGTCGGTCACGCCGTCGGAGTCCACGTCCGCAGCCTGGACGAACCATTCCCGCGCCTCGTCCACGCGCCCGGCCGCGAGCAGCAACTCGGCGTACGCGTACCGCAGGCGCGCCTGCCAGGACGCCGGGCGGCCACTCCGCAGCTCCGGCACCTCGAGCTGGGTGATCGCGCCGTCCAGGTCGCCCTGGTCCTGCCGGGCGCCCGCAGCCACGATGAGCAGTTCCACCCGCGTCTCGGTGTCCAACTGAGCGGCTTCCGGACTCCCGGCCAGCTCGATCGCTTTCTCCGGCCGTCCCAGCGCCCGCTCGGAGTCCGCGATCACGGCCAGGTGGACGTCCGACCCGGTGAACCGCCGATAGGCCCGGAGTTCCGCGATCGCCAGGCGCCACTCACCGGCGTGGTAGGCAGCCAGGCCGACCGCCTCACGCACCGACGCGATCCGCGCCGCCTGCTGACGGGCCGCCTGGGCGTGCTCCAGCGCACGGGCCGGGTCGGAGTCGAGGAACCGTCCCGCGGCGACGAGGTGACGCGCCACGGTGTCGGATGCGCCCTTCGGCAGCGAACGGAGCTCTGCCCGCACCTCGCGGTCGAGATCCCGCACCTCGATGTCGGCGGGGATCTCCGGACCGAGCGGCCGCGGCCGTGACGGCGCACCAACCACGATCGGCCCGCTCGAACCGGGACGCGTAGGCCGCGAGGACGACGACCGTCCGGAGCCGCCTCGCCCGTCCGGACGCCCCGGCCGCTGCCGGTCGCCGTACGAACCGCGGTCGCCGCGCGCTCCCCGGTCACCGTACGAAGGCCGATCGCCCTGAGAGGGCCTCCCCGCGCCATAAGCCGGCCGGTCCCCCCGCTGCGGCCGGTCACCGGACGAACCCCGGTCACCGCCATACGCCGGACGATCCCCACGCGACGGCCGGTCACCAGACGCACTCCGGTCACCGCCGTACGCGGGACGGTCACCCCGCGAGCCGCGGTCGCCGTACGAGGGTCGATCCCCGCGCGGCGGCCGGTCGCCCGACGCACCGCGGCCGCCCCCATACGCCGGACGGTCCCCACGGGACGGCCGGTCACCAGACGAACCCCGGTCGCCGCCATACGACGGTCGGTCGCCCCGCGAGCCACGATCGCCGTACGGGGGACGGTCTCCACGGGGTGCCCGATCGCCGGACGAACCGCGGTCACTTCCGTATGACGGGCGGTCGCCACCAGACGGCCGGTCGCCAGACGAGCCACGGCCCCCATACGACGGACGGTCACCCCGCGGTGGCCGGTCACCAGACGAGCCCCGGTCACCGCCGTAGGACGGGCGGTCCCCGCGGGACGGACGGTCACCGGACGAACTGCGGTCGCCGCCGTAGGACGGGCGGTCCCCGCGGGACGGCCGATCGCCAGACGAGCCCCGGTCACCGCCGTAGGACGGGCGGTCCCCGCGGGACGGACGGTCACCGGACGAACTGCGGTCGCCGCCGTAGGACGGGCGGTCCCCGCGGGAGGGCCGGTCGCTCGACGAGCCTCGGTCACTGCCGTAGGCGGGCCGTTCACCGCGGGAGCCGCGGTCACCGTAGGACGGGCGGTCCCCGCGGGACGGACGGTCACCGGAGTAGCCGCGCTCCCCGTCTCGCGGAGCGCGGTCGCCCCGCGGCGGTCCGTCGGAACGCTGGTCGCGGAAGCCGGACCGGCCCTCCTCGGAGCGCGCACCGCCGTGCGGACGCCCACCGCGCGACCAGCTCGCTCCCGGCGGACGCGGTCCGCGGCCTCCGGCACCGCCGGCGCTGTGGCCGCCCGAGCCGCCCTGGCGCCCGGCGCGGAACGGCCGCTCCTGGCGGCCGGCGTCGTCACCGGAGCGGTCGAACCGCCGCGGGCCGCCGCCATCGCGCTCCGAGCGCTCGCCCGAGCGGTAGGGACGCCGCTCCCCACGCTGATCACCGGAGCCGTGCTCACGATGTCCGGCGCCAGGCCGCGGTCCCGACGGACGGCCGGAACCCTGCTGGCGCGGACCGGAGTGGCCCTCACCGCGGGCAGCCTGACCCCGCACGTGACGGCCGGCCGACGGCGCACCGGCGCCGGAGCGACGTTCACCTCGGGGAGCTCCGCCTCGTGCGCCCGCGCGGTCGTTGCGCCGGCCTTCCCCGCGCGCGTCTCCGCGTCCGTACCCGCCTGCGTCGGCCACTCTGCACCTCCGGTTCACAACGTACTGGGCGCGGCCGCCAGGCCGTCCCCGCGGGGCGCGCTCGGAGCACCGACACCGGATACCCGCTCGACGCGACGTAGTCCCCACATAGCAGTAACGCCGCTACCGACCCCAGACCCGAAATCGGGTATTCCTAGGGCCAGTAACGGCGTTACCAAAGAAAAGTCCGGCGGCGTCCTACTCTCCCACACCATCACCAGTGCAGTACCATCGGCGCTGAGGAGCTTAGCTTCCGGGTTCGGAATGGGACCGGGC